>JACPTJ010000463.1 GCA_016192835.1 Betaproteobacteria bacterium | reverse complement strand
TTCGTCTTCGCGCCGGCCGATTCGATCACATCGGGATAGATCGTACCCTGCGCAAGCCATTTCACCTGGGGCAACTTGGCCGCTTCGCGCTGAAACACCTCGACGAACACGCGGCCGATGATCTTGCGCTTGTGCTCCGGATCGGTGACGCCGGCAAGCTCACCGAGAAAATACTGGCGCGCATCGACGTGTATCACCTTGGCACCGAGGTTTTCGGCAAATGTCCGCATCACCTGCTCGCCTTCGTTGAGCCGCAGCAGGCCGTTGTCGACGAACACGCAGGTGAGTTGGTCGCCAATCGCGCGGTGTATCAGCGCCGCCGCGACCGCGGAGTCGACTCCGCCCGATAGCCCAAGCAGCACCTCTTCCTTGCCGACCACGGAGCGCAGGTGCCCGATTGCCTCCTCGGCATAGTCGGGCATGCTCCAGTCGCCATCGAGGCCGCAAATATCGAGCACGAAACGCTCGATGATCGCCTTGCCCTGCAGCGTGTGGGTGACTTCCGGATGGAATTGCACTCCGTAGAAACGGCGCGCCTCGTCGGCCATCGCGGCGATCGGTGTCGTGGCATTGCTCGCGATCACCTTGAATCCCGGCGGCAACCCGGTCACCTTGTCGCCATGGCTCATCCAGACGTCGAGCAGTCCGTGCCCTTCGGCGTTGACGCGGTCCTGGATGTCCCTGAGCAGCGCCGAATGGCCTCGCGCGCGTACTTCGGCATATCCGAATTCACGCACTTTGCCGCTTTCGACCTTGCCACCGAGCTGCTCGGCCATGGTCTGCATGCCGTAGCAGATGCCAAGCACCGGCACGCCGAGTTCGAATACTGCTCCGGGCGCGCGCGGGGTGCCGCCTTCCCATACCGATGCCGGCCCGCCTGACAGAATCACGCCCTGCGGCGCAAAGCGGCGGACGAATTCCTCGTCAACGTCGTACGGATGCAGCTCGCAATAAACGTTGCTTTCGCGCACGCGGCGTGCGATCAGCTGCGTATACTGCGCGCCGAAATCGAGAATCAGGATCTTCTGGTGCTGCATCGCGAACTTCACTCGATTCGATAATTCGGCGCTTCCTTGGTGATTTGCACGTCGTGCACGTGCGATTCACGGATGCCGGCGTGGGTAATCTCGACGAATTCAGCCTTGCTGCGCATCTCGTCTATCGACGAGGTGCCGACATAACCCATGCTCGAGCGCAGCCCACCCATCAGTTGCTGGATTAGCGGCACCACCCCGCCCTTGTACGGGACGCGGCCCTCGACGCCTTCCGGCACCAGTTTCTCGGTCGCCGATTCGGCATCCTGGAAATAGCGATCGGCCGCGCCGAGCTGCATGGCGCCGAGCGAGCCCATGCCGCGGTAAGACTTGTAGGAGCGCCCCTGATACAACTCGGTCTCGCCCGGTGATTCCTCGGTACCGGCGAACAGCCCGCCGATCATCACTGAATAAGCGCCGGCCGCCAGCGCCTTCGCAATATCGCCCGAAAAACGGATACCGCCATCGGCGATCAAAGGCACATCGCTCTTCGCAAGCGCCTTCGCAACGTTTTGGACAGCAGTAATCTGCGGCACGCCAACGCCGGCAACGATCCGCGTGGTGCAAATCGATCCCGGCCCGATTCCGACCTTGACCGCATCCGCGCCATGATCGACGAGCGCCCTGGCGCCATCGCCAGTCGCGATGTTGCCGCCGATAACCTGGGTCTTGGGGTAATTCTTCTTCATCCACTTGACTCGATCGAGCACGCCCTGCGCATGACCGTGCGCGGTATCAACCACGATGACATCCACGCCCGCTTCGATCAGCACCTCGGCACGCTCCTCCGTACCTTCCCCGACGCCAATCGCCGCGCCGACCCGCAGGCGCCCGAGCCTGTCCTTGGACGCGAGCGGATGCTCGGTGGACTTCAGGATGTCCTTGGCCGTGATCAGACCGCGCAAATCGAAATTCTTGCTGATCACCAGCACGCGCTCGAGCCGGTGCTTGTGCATCAACGCCATAGCCTCTTCGCGGCTCGCGCCTTCGCGCACCGTGACCAGCCTCGCGCGCGGCGTCATGATGTTCCTGACCGGCTGGCCGAGGTTGGTCTCGAAGCGCAAATCGCGGTTGGTGACGATGCCGACCACCCGTCCGGCTGCATCCACCACCGGCAGACCGGAGATTTTGTGCTGGGCGGTAAGGTTCAACACGTCGCGCACGGTCATGTTCTGCGAAATCGTGATCGGGTCCTTCACCACGCCGCTCTCAAAGCGCTTGACCTTGGCAACCTCCGCTGCCTGGGCGCGGGGCGTCATGTTCTTGTGGACTATCCCGATGCCGCCCTCCTGGGCAACTGCAATCGCCAAGCGCGCTTCGGTCACAGTGTCCATGGCGGCGGACACCAGCGGAATATTGAGGCTGATGGCGCGCGTAAGCCTGGTTTTCAGACTGACATCGCGCGGCAGAACGTGGGAGTGTGCGGGAAGCAGCAGGACATCGTCGAAGGTTAGGGCTTTTTGCACCACGCGCATCTTGTGATCCTTCGCAAAACCGTATTATACGCAAGTCGGTGTGAACCGCCAGTCGACCCTGCGCGTTAAATACCGGAGATCATTGACGAAATGCCCTGAACTCGCTAACTTGGAGCAGTCCAGAACGCTATGCTCCGAGCTCTCAGCACAGGCCTTGAACTGAGGATTACGCGAAGATGAAACGACTATTGATAGGCTGCGCGGCAATACTTGCAGCCGGTGCCGCCGCCGGCCAGGTATTGGAATGTGTGGATGCCAAAGGCAAGAAGGAATATGCGCAAACCTGCCCGCCCGGAACGGTCAAGGAAACCAAGTTGATGAAAAGCAGCCCCGGAGGAACTCCCGGCGCCGCGGGCTCCGGTGCCGCGGCGAAATCCCTGGCCGAACGCGAAGCGGGATTCCGCAAGCGCGCCATGGAGCGCCAGGAAGCGGACACCAAAGCCGAGAAGGAAAAGGCGGAGGCCAAGATTGCCGAGCGCAACTGCACCGACGCGCGCGCCCAACTCAAACAGTTGCAGGACGGTCAGCGCATTGCACGCATCGACCCCAACACCGGCGAACGCTCCTATCTCACGGATGCCGAGCGACCCGCGGAAATCGCAAATGCCCGCAAAGCGATCGCCAGCTGGTGCAAGCAATAGCCGCCGTTTTCTCGCCCCAGGCATCGTCAGCGCTGATTGTCGCCCCATGACCGCGCGCGCTTGCGCCGCGCCTGTTTGGGATCTGCAATCAGCGGCCGGTAGATCTCGACCCGGTCGTGCTCCTGCAGCACTGTTGCAAGCGATGCGCGCTTGCCCCAAATTCCCACCGCGACCGAATTCCATCCGCCCCCGGCAGGTTGCCCGGCAATGCCCGACCGAGTGATCGCCTCTCCGACAGTTGTTCCGACCGGCACCTTCAAAGTCACCACGGTCTGCGTGCGCGGCAGCGCACAGGCCACCTCGACCTCGATAAGATCGTGATTCTGATCAGCCATAGACGCGATGGGCGCGCTTGACGAAAGCATCGACCAGATTGTTGGCGATGTAGCCGAACACAGGGCCAACCAGCTTATCGAGCATGCGGCTTGCGAATTCGTAGCGCAGACTCAGCTCGACTTTGCAGCCGTTGCCGCCCAGATCCGTAAATCGCCAGCCACCTTCGAGTGTCCGGAACGGCCCTTCGATCAATTTGATCTGCATCAGGTGCGGCTCGCGCTTGGCGTTCTCGGTGCTGAAACTCTGCCTGATGCCGTGGTAGTTGATGCGGATCGTCGCGCGCGTGAGAAGTGGATCGCGAAAAATCACTTCGGTGCCGCCGCACCACGGCAGGAACTCGGGATATTTCTCGACGGCATCCACCAGCGCAAACATGCGCTGGGCAGGATAGGCAACGAGCACTGATTTATTCACTTCAGCCATGACGGTATTCGGACCGGACTGCAAGCACGGCCGATGGGCTGATTGCGCTTGCTGTTACAATTCGTGATTGACGCCAACTATACCGCGACATGAGCATTGCTCAAAACAAAAAGGCTTTCCACGACTATTTCGTCGAACAGAAATTCGAGGCCGGGATCGCGCTCGAAGGCTGGGAAGTGAAAGCCATCCGCGCCGGCCGCGCACAGCTCAAGGAAGCCTACGTTATCGTGCGCAACAACGAGATATTCCTGATCGGCTGCCATATCAGCCCCTTGCTGAGCGCTTCGACCCATTTGCAGCCTGACCCGGTCCGCACCCGCAAACTGCTACTGCACACTGAGGAAATCAACCGCCTGATCGGCAGCGTCGAGCGCGCCGGCTACACCCTGTTACCGCTTGACATGCATTACACGCGCGGCCGCATCAAGCTCGAGATCGGGCTCGCCAAGGGCAAGAAGCAGCACGACAAGCGCCACGCCGAGAAGGAGCGCGAATGGCAGCGCGAAAAACAACGGCTGCTGAAGGTCAAATGATCGGGCGAAACGCTTGATTCGCGGCCACCGGAAGTGTCCACAAGCCGCGCACAGTCTCATCCAGTTATGTTGCGATTGACCGAAGTCAAGCTTCCTCTCGATCATTCCGAACGCGAAATCAGGGTCGCGATTCTCAAGCGTCTGAAAATCGCGGCGGACGATTTGGTTGGTTACTCGATTTACCGCCGCGGTGTCGACGCCCGCAACCCGTCGGCCATCGTCTTTAGTTACACGCTGGATATCGAAGTAAGAAACGAGACGGAGCTGGCCGCACGCCTGCAGCGCGATCCGCGCGTTTCGCCTGCGCCGGACATGCATTACTGTTTTGTGGCGCGGGCGCCCGCCGGACTGGTTTCCCGGCCGGTCGTGATCGGCACCGGACCTTGCGGGATGTTTGCGGGCCTGCTTCTGGCGCAGATGGGGTTTCGCCCCATTATTCTGGAGCGCGGTAAAGCGGTGCGCGAGCGCACCAGGGATACCTTCGGTTTTTGGCGGAATTCAGTGCTCGATCCGGAATCGAATGTCCAGTTTGGTGAAGGGGGTGCAGGCACTTTTTCCGACGGCAAGCTCTACAGCCAGATCAAGGATCCGCGTCACTACGGACGCAAGGTGCTCACGGAATTGGTTCAAGCCGGCGCGCCACCGGAAATCCTCTACGTGAGCAAGCCGCACATCGGCACCTTCAGACTGGTGACGGTCGTGGAAAACATGCGCGAGAGCATTCATGCGCTAGGCGGCGAGATCCGCTTTCAGTGCAAGGTGGCGGACATCGATATCGAAAAGGGACCTGACGGCCGCGGCCAGGTGCGTGGCGTGGTGCTCGCCAACGGCGCAACTATCGCCGCCGACCATGTGGTTCTGGCCGTCGGCCACAGTGCGCGCGATACGTTTCAGATGCTGTACGATCGCGGTGTTTATATCGAGGCCAAGCCCTTTTCGATCGGACTTCGCATCGAACATCCGCAGTCACTCATCGACCGCGCGCGTTACGGCAGGAACGCCGGCCACCCGCTGCTCGGCGCCGCCGATTACAAGCTGGTGCATCACTGCAAGAACGGCCGCTCGGTTTACAGTTTCTGCATGTGTCCTGGCGGTACCGTAGTGGCCGCCGCCTCCGAACCAGGGCAAGTCGTCACCAATGGCATGAGCCAGTACTCGCGCAATGAGCGCAACGCCAATGCCGCGATCGTCGTCGGAATCACGCCGGCCGATTATCCGGGCCATCCGCTGGCGGGCATCGCCTTTCAGCGTCACTGGGAAAAGATGGCATTCGAGGCGGGCGGCAGCAATTATTGCGCACCGGCGCAGCAGGTCAGCGATTTCATGGCCGGCCGGCCGTCGACCGCGTTGGGTTCGGTCGTGCCGTCCTACACGCCCGGTGTGCGTATGACTGATCTGCCCACCTGCATCCCGGATTATGCCGTTGCGGCGATACGCGAGGCGCTGCCTGTGTTCGACAGACAGATCAAAGGATTCGCGATGGACGACGCCATACTGACCGGGGTCGAAACGCGCACGTCATCGCCGATACGAATCAAGCGCGATGAGCGGTATCAGAGCCTGAACACGTGCGGCCTGTTTCCCGCGGGTGAAGGTGCAGGGTATGCTGGCGGGATTCTTTCTGCCGCTGTGGACGGCATCGAGGTGGCAGAATCCGTGGCCATGAGCATGGTAAATGGAAAAAATACGCGTCTCTAAGCTGATGTCGGAGCAAGGACTGTGCTCGCGCCGGGAAGCCGACAGCTACATCGAACGCGGCTGGGTGCTGGTTGACGGCCAGCCGGTTACCGAACTTGGCACGCGCATCTATCGCACCCAAAGCATAACGCTCGCGCCGGCTGCGCAGTCGCGCCAGCAGGCGAGCATAACGATCCTGCTTAACAAGCCGGTTGGCTACGTTTCGGGGCAGGCCGAGCAGAACTATCGCCCGGCGGTCACGCTCGTCACCGCTCAGTCGCGCTTCAGCGGCGACCGTTCGCCTCTGCGCTTCAGCCCCGCGCATCTCAAGGGGCTCGCGCCGGCCGGGCGGCTCGACATCGACTCCCATGGACTGCTGGTACTCACCCAGGATGGCCGCATTGCAAAACAGTTGATCGGAGAGAATTCGGGAACGGAGAAAGAATACCTGGTGCGCGTGCAGGGCAAGCTGCCGGCGAACGCCCTGGCGTTGCTGAATTTCGGCCTGAGTCTCGACGGCACGCCGCTCAAGCGCGCCGAGGTCAGCTGGCAAAACCGGGATCAGTTGCGCTTTATACTGCGCGAGGGCAAGAAACGCCAGATCCGCCGGATGTGCGAACTGGTCGGCCTGAAGGTGACCGGCCTCAAGCGCGTGCGCATCGGCAAAGTGACCCTCGGCGACCTACCGACCGGGCAGTGGCGCTACCTGCGCCACGACGAGCGATTCTAGCGGCAGTGCCGGCCTTTTCTCTTGTTGCTTTGATAGCCCCTGATGGTCTATCGTTCCAGCACACTTTTGACACAGCGTGGGATCTCGCTTTGAAGCCTTCCTCCAGCCAAGCCGCGCGGGAAGCGCTGAGATGACCGCGACGTGAATTTTTGCGGACCACAGTGGGTGTGAATGCTTGAGGCTGCCCGTGTTGCCTCATTTAAAAATCTGAGTGAAAAGTGCCCTTGCCTTGATATCTTCGTTGCGTCACACTGGTATCCACAAACCGAAGCATGGAAATAGGAGAAGAGCGATATGGACTCGTCGTTTATTCGCATCGTAGTGACTGCCTGTCTCACTCTAATCTGTGCCTCAGCACAGGCGCAGCCAGCCAGTGCAGACGCCTATCCGGTCAAAACTGTTCGGTTCGTCGTTGGCTACGCACCGGGCGGTAGCACGGATATCGTCGCGCGCTTGGTCGCGCAACGCCTGAGCGAGCAGTGGGGCACGCAGGTCGTCGTAGAAAACCGCCCGGGAGCGGACACGATCATCGCGACCGACGCAGTCGCCAAAGTGCAACCGGATGGCTATACCTTGCTACTTGCGAACAGCACCAATGCAACCAACCCGAGCGTCATCGCCAAGCTTCCTTACGACCCCCTCCGAGATTTCACTAGTGTAGTTATGCTCGGTGCTGCTACGAATCTCCTCTCCGCCAACCCCTCTTTTCCGCCGAACTCTCTCAAGGAAATGATCGCGCTGGCGAAGGCACGGCCGGGCGAGATCACGTATGCGTCCGTTGGATCCGGCTCCTCGCAGCATTTGCTGGTCGAGCACTTCGCGCTGCGCGCGCGGGTCAAGCTTCTGCACGTGCCCTACAAAGGCGGCGGACCGGCAGTCATCGATACCATGGCGGGCCACGTCTCCACCATGATCGGGTCCGTCGCGACGCAGGAGAGCTACATCAAGGCCGGCCGATTGAAGCCCCTCGTCGTCTTCAGTGCGACACGATCGGCTGTGTTGCCGCAAACCCCTACCATCGCTGAGCAGGGCTTTCCCGACCTGCAATCCGAGTACTGGATCGGCATCATGGGACCCGCCAAGCTGCCTGCCGCTGTCGTCGCGAAGCTGAACACCAATATGAATGCCGTGCTTAACCTGCCGGGAATACGTGAGCGCTTCAAGCAGATCGGCGTCGACCCGCTCGGTGGCAGCGCCGAAGACATGGATCGCTATTACCGAAAAGAGTTGACTCTGTGGGCTAATGTCGTGCGCGATGCGGGAATCGAGCGGAGGTAGTCCGCTTCTCGATGAACGCCGAAGTTGCTTCGAGAAATTCGGGTGTCCCGGTGTGCGAACATCTCAGCTCCCGAGAAGGAACTTGTCCAGAAGTTCGTATCGGACTCCTGATTGAGCACCAGCTACAACACACGGATGCATTGTGGACTTTTTTCGAGAATCACCTTGATGCAGTACGGTAGATCGCCTGCCAGCCTGCGGCGCTCTCGCTGGCTCTGCCTTCACGCGCCAACTTGATCAAGTGCGCGTGCAGCGAGCGGCGCGCTACGGGATAGAGCTGCGCCGGCACATCGTCATATACCAGCGGCACCAGCTCCTCGAGCGCAGCACGTTGCCGGTGCGCGAGCACATTGATCACTTTCTGCTCGCGTTTCAAGCGGTGTGCGATGAGGCGGCGTACTTCTTCATGTGGGGTTTCAATCAGCCGCCCGTGCCCCGGCGCGAGTGTGGCGAGATCAAGTGCGAGAAGCTTCTCCAGCGACTCGAGGTAAGCCTGCATGTCGCCGTCCGGGGGCGGAATAACAACCGTCGAGCCCTGCATGATGTGGTCTCCCGTGAACAGCAGCTTCTGTTCGGTCAGGAAATAGCACAGATGGTTCGACGCGTGCCCGGGGGTATGAACAGCTCGCAGCGTGGCGCCCTTCAGCGGAATGACCTCTCCGTCATGCAGCACGCGATCCGGGGTAAACCCCGCATCTTGACGGCCATCCTGTGCAGCAACCCGCCCGGCGACTTTGGCACCCGTCGCCTGTCTCAACGCGCGGGCGGCTGGTGAATGATCCATGTGCGTATGGGTGCAGAGGATCCATTTGAGCCGCGTGCCAACAGCTTCACGCAGCGCGCCGACGTGCGATTCGATCTCAGGCCCCGGATCGATGACCGCGAGCTCACGCTCACCAACGATATACGTGTTCGTGCCTGCACCGGTCATCACGCCGGGATTCGGCGCCGTGATCCGAACGGTGCCGTCGGCAAGCGGTGCTGCGATGCCAGGCACTATGCGTTCGATCGACGTTTTCATCTTGAATGGGCTGGTGCGTTTCTCGTGTTCTAAGTGTTCTACATTGAGATACGGCGGATCGGGCAATGTAATGCGCAGCAATGGGACATGTCAAGCTACAAGCTGCTGCTCATTGGCTTAAAGAGTTCACCCCGAATACCCTACGCCGCTACGCCGATTCGAGAAACCCTCCTGAAAATCGCTTCCGCCTATTCCCCGGTGTCCTTACTCTGGGCCATTGCTCATGCTGCTTTGCTTGCTTAATCTTCATCTAGCCAGTCCCTAAGTACGGTTGCAGCATCGGCATTTGGTGCGCGCATTGCACGTTGGACCAGTGCCGGGGTCCGCGATAGCCTAATGGGGCAAGACAGCAGCGGCCATTCGACGCCATCGTCGGTTTTCCCTGTGATGATCAACTGCCGCGCCACCGATTGGGGATGTTGTGCGGCCTCGGTGACCCGCAGTACCGGGGCGCTCAATATGCCCCGCTTCGCGAGCTGCTCGACAAGCTGTTTTCTCGTCATGCCGTAAGCACGCAGCTCTCTACTCGCGCCGTTCCGCGAAATCGTTGCCTCGGCCGCGCATTCAACCGCTTCGGACGCCGCCTCGGCCACGACGTATCCGTCTTCGCATTCTATGAACGCGTTCGCCTGGTCATCTTCGAATTGAGCATTCCAAGCCGTGCGTGTCAGCCACGCGCCTGCGTCCTGCATCGACAAATCGAGCGCAATCCCGCCGCCCGTCCGGTCGCGATACGCAAGTCCGGCTAGGATCGCCGCCAAACCCAGCAGACCTCCCGTAAGGTCCGCTATCGAGATGCCGGTCTTGTACGGCACGCCCGCGACCCGCGTCAGGTCCATGATGCCGGCCATGCCCTGGATGGTCGTGTCCATGCCTTGACGATCGGCGAGCGGAGAGTCCGCTCCGAAACCGGACACCGCGCAGTGAATGAGCCGAGGGTTTACGCGTGCGAGATCGTCCCGACCAAATCCCAGGCGCGCCAGTGACCCTGGCTTGAGGTTGTCTACCAGCACGTCGGCTTTGCGCAACAGTTTGCGTAGCATGGTCTTGCCCTCAGCCGTGCGCAGGTCGAGTGTCACGCCGCGTTTGTCGGAATTGCTCATCGTGAAGAAGTAGCCCTGACCGTCGCGCAGCGGCGGCAGGACGCGGGCGGGATCACCTGCTGGCGGCTCGACCTTCACGACATCTGCGCCCAGCGCAGCAAGATGGCGCGCGCAGAAGGGCGCGGTCGTATAAGTGCCGATCTCAATGACACGCAGGCCGACGAGTGGTCGATGCGCCCCGCTCGCCGCAGTCTTAGGGGACTCGGCCGCGGGACGCGCAGCGTACTGCTCGAGCCAACTCCGGTCCGCGTCGGGCCGCGCGATGAAATCGGCCGCGCGGCCGGTGGCAGCCATACCGCGAAACACCGGTCCCGTCAGGCGTAACTCCTTACCGCTAACGGGATCACGCATGAGGCGCACCATGTTCCGGTGCATCAGGCTCGTGTCGGAGAACAATTCGGTGATAGTGCAAATCGCTCCGCATGGCAACGCGGCCGCGGCAAACCGCTCCACGCACTCCGCAACTGAATGACCGCGCGTCCATTCCTCGATGATGCGATCGATCTCGGAGTTTATCCTGACGCGATGAGTGGGCGTGGCGTAGCGCTCATCGGATGCGAGCTCTGCACGACCGATGACTTCGCAAATGCGGCGCCACATGTCGTCCGACCCGGCGCACAGCATCACCCAACCATCGCAGGCGCGGTAAGCATTCCATGGCGACATGGAAGGATGGTGATTGCCTATGCGTTGCGGTTCTTTGCCCACAAAATAGCCGGGCAGGAACGTTGTTAGCGCGCTTATCGCGCAATCGTACAGGGCAATCTCTACCGCCTGTGCGAAACCGTACCGGTCGCGCGCGCGCAACGCCGCGAGGATGCCGGCAAGAGCATAGAGGCCGCTCGCCCACTCGATGACCGGAATCTGCGTCAGAGCAGGCGGTCCCTCGGGGTCGCCTGTCGTGTCCAGAACTCCCGTCATCGCTTGTACGAGGGCGTCCGAATAGTTACGGTTTGCAAGTGGACCTGAGCGCCCAAAAGCCGTAACGTCGCAAACTATGGTCGCCGCTTCCGCACCGCGAACAACTTCCCGGGCCCAGGCGGGTGCCGTGTCGGACGACACGACCACTGCGTCCGCCCTGGCTATCGCCTGGCGCACCAGTGCGATATCGGACGCGGAGGCAACGTCGATCGCAAAGCTACGCTTGCCCGCTGCAACTGCGGGCCGATAGGTCCACTTTGTGCCTTTGCTGGCGGCTAATCCGCTGGGCTCGATGAGCACGACCGTCGCTCCAAGCTCCGCGAGCAGCGACCCGCACGCCCCAACAGCATGCCGGTCGCCGATTTCGACGACCACGACATTGCTCAGAAACGTGTCTGTCATGCCGCGCTTCCTGGTGTGGATAGCGTCAGGTCCGCAATCCTCGGAAGGCTTCCATGCCCGTAAGCTCCCGGCCATGGATCAGGGCTAGAATCTCGTTGGTCCCGTCAGGAACAGCGAGCATCCGTATATCGCGAAATAGCTCCTCGATTCCCGCCTCACGCGACAGCCCCATTGCACCGAGCACGTTCATCGCCTGCCATACCGCTTCGCTGCAGGCCATTTGCGCGTAGCGCTTTGCCATGGCGGCGGCGCCGTCGGCCGTCTGACCTATGTCGATCAGTGCGAGTGCGCGGTAGCACA
>JACPTJ010000462.1 GCA_016192835.1 Betaproteobacteria bacterium | reverse complement strand
TCATCGCCGCGATCGGCGCGGGCATCGCGACGCGCCACGTGTGGCTGCAGCATTTGCCGAAAGACCAGGTGCCGGAATGCGGCCCGGGGCTGGAATACATGCTCAACAAGTTTCCGCTCACGCAGGCGCTCGAGAAAGTCTTCCGCGGCTCAGGCGAATGCGCGGAAGTGGGGTGGACGTTCCTGACCCTCTCGATCGCCGAGTGGTCGCTCGCGTGGTTCGTCCTGCTCGGCGTGCTTGCGGTGTATATCGGGGCGGCCGCCCGCAAGCGCTGACGCGGCGGAACCGGCAACAAAAAGCCGCTGCAATTGCGAGCGGCTTTTGTGCACTACGCCCGGATGTCGGGCGTCAGCTGGCGTTCCAGGTGCGAGATCTGATCTTTCAGCAGGAGTTTTTTCTTCTTGAGGCGCTGCAGCTGCAATTGGTCTTGTCCGGGTTTTTCTGCAAGTCTGGCTATGACATCGTCGAGATCGCGGTGTTCAAGGTGCAGTTGGTTGATCCGTTGCTTAAGAGAATCGATTTCAGTCTGCATGGGCAGGCCCCTCCATTCGGACGGTAAGAAAAGTATATTCCCATTTTTTTGAAAAAACGAGAGTGCGCAGCAGGTTTCCGTAACAGGCCATGGCGGAAGCGGGATGCCGGTGGTAACCTGATGTTTTTTATAATACATGCCCGGGTTTGCCCGGCGTGAAAAGCAACAACGGCTGCGACGAAAAGGACTGCGCCGATACCGGGGGAGGAGAGTAACCCGCCATGACCGACTCGAGCCAACCCCAGCTGCCGCGCGGCGCCGCACTTTACCTTGCGGTGGTGCAGTTCTTTTTCGTCACTTCCTGGACCATCTACGTCATCTACCTGCCCAAGCTGCTCGTCGCGGCCGGGCTCCCGGCGAGCTACACCATCTGGATTCTGCTGCTGGACCAGTTGGTATTCATGGTGATGGACGTGGTGATGGGGATTGTGGCCGACCGCGCCGGCCGCGTGCTCGGCCGCATCGGTCCCCTGATCATCGCGGTCACCGCAGTGTCGTGCATCGCGTTTCTGCTGATTCCGCACGCCGCGTTCCTCGGCAGCGCAGCGCCGGCGGCGTCACTGATGCTGATACTGGTCTGGGCTGCGACGTCATCAGCGTTGCGCGCGCCGCCCTGGGTGCTGTTGAGCAAGTACGCTGCGGCACCGAGCCTGCCGTGGATGAATGCACTCGCACTGTCAGGATTGGCGATTGGTGGTGTGCTCGCGCCCTATCTGGGTGTTGCGCTCAGGAACGTGGACCCGAAGCTGCCGTTCGCGGTATCGAGTCTGACGCTGTTTGCGGCCACCGCCGGTCTGGTGTGGGTCGAGCGCGCGCTGGCGCGCCGCCCGACGATGGGGCGGCAGTCAGTGCCGCAGTTGGGCGAGTTGCTGCCAGGAATGTCGCTGTTCCTGACCGCGTGTCTGCTGCTCGCGCTCGGTTTTCAGATCCATACCGCGCTCAATTCTGCGCCGCAGTACCTGCGCTTCGCTGCGCCCGATCAGCTCGAGTACCTGCTCCCGGTATTCTGGATCGGCTTCAATGTTGCGATGTTCCCCGGCGCGGCGCTCGCGAGGCGCTTCGGCACGCTGCCGGTGATCGCGGCAGCTGCCGCGCTCGGCGCGGGTGGCGCGGCGGTCAGCGTGCACGCGCAGAATATCGACATCCTGATTGCAGCGCAGCTTCTCGCGGGCGGCGCATGGGGTTGCATCATGATGGCGGGCTTTTCGGCCGCGCTCGCGTTCGGCCGCACCGGGCGCGAGGGTACCGTGTTGGGACTGCTTTTCGGCGTACTCGCTGTGGCGACTTTCTCCCGTATGGGTGCGATCGCCGCTCAGCTCAATAAAATGCCGGAATACGCAGCGCTGCTGGCGTGGGGGCCGGTGGTACTGTGGCTGGTGGGCGCGGTTGCGTTCATCGGCCTTGCCGTTACGCGCCGGGTTCGCGAGGCAGCGTAGCGGCAAGCGGCAGCGTCGCGTTGGTCCGCCCGTGCCGGGCGGTTCTCGATTGCCCTGAAGCGTACGGCCAAATGAATTTTCGGTGTAGGGTGCGCTTGCGCACCGATTGCCGGATGGTGCGCAAGCGCACCCTACACCAATTGCAATTCCCCGTGGCTTGCCACGCGGATCAATGGAGGTTTGTAAAATGGATACCCCTGGCAGTCAGCCGTTGCCGGTCGCCTACCCCGACGTTGCCGCGGCGGCGGAAAGGCTCGCCGGCGTTGCGCACCGCACGCCGGCGCTCACCTCACGCACCGTGGATCAGCGCACCGGCGCAAAAGTGTATTTCAAGTGCGAGAACTTCCAGCGCATGGGGGCATTCAAATTCCGCGGCGCCTATAACGCCCTGTCGAATCTGAACGGCGTGCAGCGACGCCGCGGCGTGGTTGCGTACTCGTCGGGCAATCACGCGCAGGCGGTTGCACTCGCCGGCAAACTGCTCGGCGTGAGGGCCGTGATCGTGATGCCTGACGATGCGCCGGCAGTCAAGCTCGAGGCGACGCGTGGTTATGGTGCCGAGATCGTGATCTATAACCGCGAGACCGGGGACCGCGAGCAGCTCGCGCGCGAGCTGGCGGAAAAGCGCGGCCTCACCGTGATCCCGCCGTTCGATCATCCGCAGGTCATCGCGGGGCAGGGCACGGCGGCGAAGGAATTGATCGAGGATGTGGGTCCCCTCGACTATCTGCTGGTGCCTTGCGGCGGCGGCGGACTGCTTTCAGGTTGCGCGATCGCAGCGAATCATCTGTCGCCGGGCGTCCGAATGATCGGCGTCGAGCCGGCGGCGGGCGACGACGTGACGCGCTCGTTCCAGACCCGGACGCTGCAAAGCGTGCACAATCCGGACACCATCGCCGACGGCGCGCGCACGCATTCGGCGGGCAAGCTCACGTTTCCGCTGATTCTGCACCACGTGCACGACATGTTGACGGTGAGCGACAAAGAACTGCTGCGCAGCATGTTCTACCTGTGGGAGCGCATGAAGATCGTGGTCGAGCCGACCGGCGCGCTCGCCGCCTGTGCGTTGCTGGAGAAAAAAACCAAAACGAAAGGGTTGCGGGTCGGGATCGTGATCTCGGGTGGCAACGTGGATCTGGCGTGGGCGGCCACGAAGCTGCTGGCGAAATGAGCTCGAACCGCGTCC
>JACPTJ010000461.1 GCA_016192835.1 Betaproteobacteria bacterium | reverse complement strand
CCAGCGCCGCCGGTCCGATCCCATGATCGATTTTGCGGCCAAGATCATCCGCTGGCAGCGGCGGCATGGCCGCCACGACCTGCCGTGGCAGAACACGCGCAATGCCTACCGCATCTGGCTGTCGGAAATCATGCTGCAGCAGACGCAGGTTGCGACCGTGATTCCGTACTACCGGCGTTTCCTGCGGCGCTTCCCGCGCCTCAGGGAGCTCGCTGCAGCCCCGCTCGACGAAGTGCTCGCCCTGTGGAGCGGGCTCGGTTATTACGCGCGCGCGCGCAATCTGCATCGCGCGGCGCAGCAGGTTGTCGCGGAGCACCGCGGCCGCATCCCGCGCAGCTTCGAGGCGGTGCTCGCGTTGCCCGGCGTCGGCCGCTCCACGGCCGCGGCGATCTGCGTGTTCGCGTTCGGCGATCGCCGCGCGATCCTCGACGGCAACGTCAAGCGGTTGCTCGCGCGGTGCTTCGGCATTGCCGGTTATCCCGGGGATGCCAAGACCGCGGCGAAACTATGGCGCAAGACCGGGCAATTGCTGCCGTTGCGCAACGTCGAATCCTATTCGCAGGGCCTGATGGATCTCGGCGCCGCGATCTGCGTGCGCGGCAAGCCGCGCTGCGAGGTTTGTCCCGTGGCGCCGGATTGCGTCGCGCTCCGGCGCGGCACCATCGGTCGGTTGCCGGCACCGCGCCCGCGCAAGAGCCTGCCGCAGCGGCGCACGCACATGCTGGTGCTGCAGCATGCCGGACAGGTGTTGCTCGAGAAGCGCGCGCCGAGCGGTATCTGGGGCGGTCTGTGGAGCCTGCCCGAGGTTGCGTCCGGCGCGGACATTGCCGCGCTGTGCGCGCAACGCTATGGTGCGCAGATCGCCACGCACGAGGCGCTGCCGCCCGTGGCACACGGCTTCACGCATTTCAGGCTCGATATCGAGCCGCACCGCCTGGGTGTCGCGCGCGTCGCGCCGCGCGCCGCAGCACCGGGGGCAATGTGGCTGCCGCTGGAGGATGCGCTCGGCGCCGCGATTCCGGCGCCGGTGAAGCGCATACTTGCCGCGCTCGCAACGGGGAAAAAAGTGAACGGGTGAAATAAGAAAAGTGAACGAGTGAACGGGTGAAAGAGTGAAGGAGTGAAGGAAAAACCCCCTCTCCCCCATCTCACTGGGGGAGAGGGTCGGGGTGAGGGGGTTCACTCGTTCACCCGTTCACTCCTTCACCTGGCGACCGGCGTTCATCGGCGGTTAATCGTCGTTATTGTTTTTTTGAGACGGGTTCGGCTTACTGCATGAGGTCGACGTGGCCGCCGCGCGCGCGGATTGCATCCCCGCGCGCCTGGACGAAACGCTGGAAGCTCGGCTCCTTGAGGTATGCGCCGCTCGCGACGTAATCGAGCGCCGCCTGCAGGTGGAAAGTGCGCACATAGGCCTCGACCCGGAACACTTCCCTGCCTCGCCGGTCGAACAACACCACGCTCGGAACATACAGCACGTTGAGCTCGCGTGCCCATCGCGCGGCCGTGGTCTTTGCGCCATTGGGCGCAGTGACCGCTTCGCCGCCGTGCAGGTTGAGGCGGTAGACGTCGAAACGCGCCAACAGCTTGCGCGTGAGATCGGCTTTGAGAGCGGTTGCATGCAGCTCGTCGCAGCCCGAGCAATTCTGCTGCTCGAAAAATATCGCGAGCGCACGCGTGGCGGGCTTGCGGCGATCGAAGTCATACGGCTCACCGCGGAAAAACGGCGCGTCGTGAAACACCCCGCGATCGGGCTCGCGCGGATAGCTCTTCTGGAATTCCCCGAAGCTCATCTTGTGCTCGTTGCGCTGCGAGACGTAATCGAGCGCGGCCATGAAGCGGTGCGGAGGGTAGTAGCCGTTGACGCGCAGCGCAATGTTGCCTTTTTCGTCGAGGAACAGCAGCGTCGGCGTGAACTGCACCCTGAGCAGCGCGGCGAAATCTTTTTCGCTGCGGGTCCTGCCGTCGAGCCAGGTGACTTCACGGCTGCCGTAGATATTGATTTCGATCGCGTCGAAGTTTTTGCGCGTCTTGTTGACGATGTCCTTCTGGCTGAAATTGACGTCCATCAGCCGCTTGCAGTAAGGGCAGCCGTTCTGGCCGAAGTAAACCAGCAGCCGCTTGTTGGCGGCGGCCGCCTCCCTGAGGTCGTCGCGCAGGTCGAGGAACGAATGCTTGAACCACGCCGGCACTTCGATTTCCCCGGGCGCATCGGCCGCGGTCGCAATGGCGCACGCAGCGCACAGCAGCATGCCGCATGCGAGGCGCAGCAGATTCCACGGAGTTTCAGGAGCGGGCGTCAAGGTGTAAGCTCATATCCTTTTATTGAGAATCGTGAAAGTGGATGACCCGCAAGCGGGGCGAGGGAACACTCCCTCTCCCGCCTGGGCGGGAGAGGTGCGCCGGAGCGTGGAGCAGGGACCCGTTTACGGGATGCGACCGTGAAGGTGCACAATAGCACGCGGATCTCCGGCGCTTTGCATCCCGCTGCGGGGTCACATCCATCGGCAAGCCGATGGAATCCTGTTCCACCCTCCGCGGGCGCGGGGTGAGGGTGGGGCGTCTGCCAATGCGGTTATTCATGGGTGTCACGCACTTTTACGATCATCAATAGGACTCGTTCCAAGATAGCATGGAGACGTCAATGGATGCTAGTGCAAAGTGGTCGCAGATCAGTGCCTGGCGCAGGGAGCAGCGCGCGGCCCTGATCGCGCGCCGGGTGGCGCTGCCCGCGGCGCAACGCCGCGAGTGGAGCGCGGCCATCAGCGCCTGCCTTGAATCCTGCTTTCCGCGGCTCGCAGAAATGACGGTCGGTTTTTGCTGGCCGTACCGGGGCGAGTTCGACGCGCGCTTTGCGATCCGGTATTTCCGCGAACGCGGCGCCACCGCCGCGCTGCCGGCGGTCGTGGGCAAGGCGAGTCCGCTGCAATTCCGCAAGTGGTGGCCCGGCGCGCCGATGACGCCCGGCGTTTACGATATTCCGGTGCCTGACGGCACTGAGCTCATGGTGCCGGATGCCGTCATCGTGCCGATGAACGGCTTCGACGAGCGAGGCTACCGGCTGGGCTATGGCGGTGGCTACTTCGACCGCACGCTGGCCGCGGCTGCGCCGCGGCCGCTCGCGATCGGCGTGAGTTTCGAGTTCGCGCGGCTGCCGACGATAGTTCCCCAGCCGCACGACATCGCGATGGATTTCGTGGTGACCGAGGCCGGCGTGCATGCCGTGTCGAATGAACGGCTCGAATCCATCACACCCGAGGAGTGCCGCGCGCGGGCACAGCGCCTGTGCGCCGGGCGCGGGCTGCCGCGGCAGCGGGCGGGCAGATAAGTTTTGGTGATTAGTGATTAGTAATTGGTAAGAACCGATTGGAAAGGCGGGGTTTTCTAATCACGAATCACCAGTCACGAATCACGGCCTTCAGGCGAGTTCCCCGGTTATTTCGGCGAAGTTCCCGAGAAGAACTAGAACCTACCTCAAAAACGTAAACGGCAATTAACCGCCGATAAACGCAGATAAACGCCGATGAAAATCCGAAACCACCAAGACCCAGCTGTTAAAACTCTTGATCTTATCTGCGTTCATCGGCGTTCATCGGCGGTTCCAATCTGTTTTTGAGATTGCTTCTAGGAGCGCAGGTCCTGCTGGGAGAGGATGCGGCTCAGTTCCGCCAAGCGTGCCTGAGGATCGGACATCTGCAGCAGCCGTTGTCTGGCGTCGAGGTTGATCGGCAGCATTTCGCTCAGGCGGTAGCCGATCCATGCCGCGTCATCGAAGCGGTGCGGCGCCGGGAAGTGTTCGGCCCCGATTTTCGCGATGATCGCCTGCAGCACTTCGCCGCACAGGGTGTCTTGTGGCGCGACTTCCGGTTCGAACGGCAGGGTTTCGATGGACGCCGCAATCAGGCCGTTTTTCTCCACGCTCGAGCACACGATGCGAAAGCGCTGGGTCCCTTCGGCCAGCAGGTGAAACACGCCGAGCTGCGGCATATCCCACTGCGCGATGCGCGCGAGGCAGCCGATTTCCTGCGGCACCGCAGGCGTGCCGGTCTCCTGGCCTTCCTTGATCAGGCACACGCCGAACTGGCGGTTTTCGCTGATGCATACCTTGGTCATCTCGAGGTAGCGCTGCTCGAATACCTTCAGCGGCAGCACGCCGCCGGGGAACAGGACGGTGTTCAGCGGAAATATGTGGATCTCGACTGGCACGTGACTGGTGACTCGTGATTGGTGGTGATTTGTGACTGGTAATTCCATTTCAAAATCAAGAAAGCATTAATTGGAGTAGGGTGCGCTTGCGCACCGATTGCCGGATGGTGCGCAAGCGCACCCTACTGAGTCACCAATCACCCATCACGAATCACGGCCGTCAGGCAAGTTCCCGGTGGCGCACCAGCACGCGCTGGCTCGGGCTGAAATGGCGCGCCAGCGCGTCGACAAAATACACTGAGCGGTGCTCGCCTCCGGTGCAGCCGATGGCAACCGTCACGTAACTGCGATTGTCGGCGCGAAAGCATGGCAGCCAACGCTCGACAAAGCCGCGGATGTCGGCGAGCATCGCGCACACGTTGGCGTCGGCCTCGAGAAAGTCGATCACTGCCCGGTCTTTGCCGGTCAGCGGGCGCAGTCGCGGATCGTAGAACGGGTTGGGCAGGCAGCGCACGTCGAACACGAGGTCGGCGTCGAGCGGAATGCCGTGTTTGAAGCCGAACGACTGGAAGAGCAGCGTCATCCCGGCACGATCGATCTCGGCGGTTTCCCTGATCCACGTGCGCAGCGCGTTGGGATTGAGGTCGCTGGTGTCGATGTGATGCGACAGGCCGCTGACATCAGCCAGCATCCCGCGCTCGCGCGCGATGCACTCGGCGACGGTCAGGTCGCCGTCGCCCAACGGATGGCGCCGGCGTGTCTCCGAGTAGCGCTTGAGCAGTGTGTCGGTCTTGGCGTCGAGAAACAGCACGCGCACATCGACGCCGCGCGCCTTCAGGTCATCGATCTGCCGCGGCAGCAGGCTCAACGTGTCGCCGCTGCGCGCATCGATGCTGACCGCGACGCGGGTATAGCCGGCGCCTTGCAGAAACTCGACCATCTCGGCGAGCAGCTTGGCCGGCAGGTTGTCGGCGGTGTAATAGGCGCTGTCCTCGAGCGCTTTCAGCGCCACGCTTTTGCCGGACCCTGACAGGCCGGTGATGATGACCAACTGCATGAGTCGTGATTGGTGATTGGTGATTAGTGATCCGTGGCTCGTGACTCGTGATTCGTGGTTCGTGGTTCGTACAACGTACAACGATCAACGTGGTTCGTGGCTATTCGTCTTTCGCGATCTGCTGCGACTGGCGCGCGATGAAGTCCTGCGTGCTGTCGATGCCGCGCAGTTGCAGCACGTAATTGCGCACCGCGGCTTCGACCAGCACCGCGAGGTTGCGCCCCGCTGCGACCGGAATCGTCACCTTGCGCAGGCTCACGCCCATGATTTCCTCGGCGCCGGGCTTCAGCGGCAGCCGCTCGACATATTGCGGTTCAGCGCCGGCCGGTTTTTCAAGATGCACGATGAGCTTCAGGTTCTTGCGCGGCCGCAGCGCGGCCTCGCCGAAGATGGTGCGGATGTTGAGCACGCCCAGGCCGCGCACCTCGAGGAAGTCGCGCAGCAGCGACGGGCAGCGGCCCTCGAGCGTCTCGGGCGCGATGTTATAGAGCTCGATCACGTCATCAGCGATGAGCCCGCTGCCGCGGCTGATCAGCTCCAGCGCCAGTTCGCTTTTGCCGACGGCGCTGTCGCCGGTGATCATGACGCCCATGCCGAGCACGTCGAGCAACACACCGTGCACGGTGGTGGATTCCGCCAGCGCGCGCGCCAGATAAGGACGCAGCATCCACATCAGCTCAACGCTGTCGAGCGGGCTGGCGAACAGCGCGGTGTGCATGGAATCGGCGAGTGCCTGCAGGTGCTGGGGAACACTCTCACCGCCGGCGGCGATCATGCACGCGAGCCCCGAGGCCGCAAGCTGGCGCAGCATTTGCTGGCGCGCCACCGGGTCGAGCGAATTGAGGTGATCGAGCTCCGGCCGGGCGATTACCTGAATCCAGTTGGGGTGGATGAAATTGAGATGCCCGATCAGCCCTTCATGCGAATCCTTCAGGTTGCCGGGGTCGAGTTCCTTGACGCCGCCGTCGCGTCCCGCGATCCACGCGAGGCGCAGCCGGTCGCGATTGTCCTCAAACAGCTGCGCTACGCTGATTCGCGGCATGGGGTTGCCATTCGGCGATCAACCGGTGCATCGCCTCGGCGGAAGGTGCGGCGAGCAGCTGGTCGCGAAACGCCTTGTCGCTGAACATCTGCGCCAACTCGCTCAGTATCTGCAAATGCAGATCGGTCGCGCGCTCGGGCACCAGCAGCACGAAAATCAGATTGACCGGCAGAGCGTCGGGGGCGTCGAACGGGATCGGCTCGCGCATCCTGATCATCGCGCCGACCGCCTCTTTCAGGCCCTTGATGCGTCCGTGCGGGATCGCGATGCCCTGGCCGAGGCCGGTCGAGCCGAGTTTTTCGCGGGCGAACAGGCTCTCGAATACCTGGCTGTGCGCGATCTGGTGGTGGTTCTCGAACACCAGGCCGGCGTGCTCGAACACGCGTTTCTTGCTGCTGACGTCGAGATCGAGCAGCACGTTTTGCGGCGGCAGCAGTTTGGCGATCAGGTTCATGTCAAATGGAATCGCGGCCGCCGCGATGTTCGAAGTTCTTCTCTTTGTGCCTGAGGATCTGGCGGTCGAGCTTGTCGACCAGGGTATCGATCGCGGCATACATGTCGGTATCGAGACTTTCGACGAAGATGTCCTTGCCGCTCAGGTGCACGCTCGCTTCGATCTTGTGTTTGAGCTTTTCCACCGAGAGTATGACGCGGACATCGATCACGTGATCGAAATGACGCGTAATGCGGTCGAGCTTGCCGGTGACGTAATCACGCATTGCGGGGGTGATCTCGAGTTGGTGTCCGGTCAGGTGCAGGTTCATGAATGACTCCAGGTTATCAGATCGATTTGCGCAAACTGACCGGCAGTATCTGCATGGACTCGCGGTATTTTGCGATGGTGCGGCGCGCCACGATGATGCCTTGCTGGCCGAGTATCTCGGAAATCTGGCTGTCCGAAAGCGGCTTCCGGGCGTTCTCGGCGCTCACCATCTGCTTGATCAGCGCGCGGATCGCGGTGCTCGAGGCGGCGCCGCCGCTCTCGGTGGTGACGTGGCTGCCGAAGAAATACTTGAGCTCGAAGATGCCGCGCGCGGTGAGCATGAATTTCTGGGTCGTCACCCGCGACACCGTGGATTCATGCAGGTCAAGTGTGTCGGCGATTTCGCGCAGCACCAGCGGCCGCATCGCAACTTCGCCGTGCTCGAAGAAATGGCGCTGGCGCTCGACGATCGCCTGCGACACGCGCAGGATGGTGTCGAAGCGCTGCTGTACGTTCTTGATCAGCCAGCGCGCTTCCTGCAGCTGGCTGGCGAGCTGCTGGTGTCCGGAGCCGCGGTTGCGCTGCAGGATATCGGCATACAGCCGGTTGATGCGCAGCCGCGGCATGGCATCGGGGTTGAGCGCGGCGACCCACACGCCCTTCGCCTTCTTCACGATCACATCCGGTATGACATAGCGCGTGTCGCCCGAAAAAAAGCTGCTGCCCGGACGCGGGTTGAGCCCGATGATCAGGTGCTGGACCCCGCGCAGCACTTCGTCCGGGCAGTGCAGCAGCTTCTTGAGCCTGGCGAAGTCGCGCGCCGCGAGCACGTCGAGATGATGCTTGACGGTTTCGAGCGCCTGCTCGCGGTACGGCGTCGCAGCAGGCAGCGCTTCCAGTTGCAGCTGCAGGCACTCGGCGGGGTTGCGCGCGCCGACGCCGACCGGTTCGAGGTTCTGCAGATGTCTGAGCGCGACGTGCAGTTCGTCGATCCCGATTTCGAGTTCCGGCGGCAGGAGCGCTGCCAGCTCGTCGAGGTCCTGGTGGAGATAACCGTCGTCATCGAGCGAGTCGATCAACAGGGTGACCACGCGCTGGTCGCGCTCGGGAAGCTGGGTCAATGACAACTGCCAGATCAGATGTTCGCGCAGCGATTGCGCCTCGGCGGCGAGCTGCGGGTACTCGGCTTCGTCGTTATCGCTGCGGGTGCCGCCGTGGCTGAAGTCTTCTTCGGCGAGGCGTTCACTCGCCCCGTCCTCCGCTTCGCCAGATCCGCTGTCGGTGCTGCTCGCCGTCGCGTATTCCAGCGTGCCGGGCAGCGGCGGTGCGCTGGCGGGTTCTTCGCGGATGCCATCGTCGCGTTCGAGCAACGGATTGTCCTGCAGGTCGACAGCTGCAGTTGCGGCGTCAGCGTCAGATGCTGGGACAGCCTGAGCTGGAGAGAGTGCTTCATGGTTCCGGAAGAAGGGTGGCTGCGAGCGGAGCTTGGGCTGTGGCGGGCTTGGGCGCGGCGGTTGGGGGCGCCGTCAGGCCGGTTGCCTACAGGCGGAAATGCTCTCCAAGATAGACTTTCCTCACGCTCTCATTATAAACGATTTCGTCAGGTTTGCCGTAGGCCAGCACGCTGCCGTCATTGATGATGTAGGCGCGGTCGCAGATGCCGAGCGTCTCGCGCACGTTGTGGTCGGTGATCAACACGCCGATATCGCGCTCCTTCAGGAAGCGGATGATTTTCTGAATGTCGAGCACCGCGATCGGGTCGACCCCCGCAAACGGCTCGTCGAGCAGTATGAAGCGCGGCTCGGTGGCGAGCGCGCGCGCGATCTCGACGCGGCGCCGCTCGCCGCCCGACAGGCTGATCGCCGGGTTGTCGCGCAAATGGCTGATATGCAGGTCCTGCAGCAGGTCGTCGAGCTTGAGCGCGATCAGCGCCGGATCGTCGTTTTGCAGTTCCAGCACGGCGCGCACGTTCTCGGCCACCGTCAGGCGCCGGAAAATCGACGCCTCCTGCGGCAGGTAGGACAGTCCGAGCAGCGCGCGGCGGTGGATCGGCATGTGGGTGAGCCGTTTCCGGTCGAGGGTGATTTCGCCGCCGTCGAGCGGCACCAGACCGACGATCATGTAAAAACAGGTGGTCTTGCCGGCGCCGTTCGGGCCGAGCAGGCCGATCACCTCGCCGCTGCGCACTTCGAGCGATACATCCTTGACGACCACGCGCGACTTGTAGCGTTTCTTGAGTTGTTCGGCTTTGAGTTCGCTCATGATTGCAGCCGGCGGCACGCCGGATGTGCAGACGCACCGCGCGGCGCGCGGCAGGCATGCTGCGTTTCAGCGCTCAACGCGCAGCGCCAGCGGGAGTCTCACGCGGATTGGCCACATCGGGGGCGGACTGCAGCGGCAGCGGTGGGGCGCCTGCCGGCGTCTCGCCTTTGGCCTTGGGCTGAATCACCACGCGCACGCGGCCCTCCGGATTGCCGGGCGTCGCGGCCTGCTTGCCGCCGCCGGCGACGCGGAAAAACTCGGTCGTCGCGTCGTAGGAGATGTAATTGCCGCGCACCTCGTCGTTGCTCTTCTTGAGGTAGGCGCGGTTGAACATCTGCAGCTTGTCCGCCTTCCCGTCGTATTCGATGCGCTCGGCGTAGCCCTCGATGTATTCATCAAAGCCCTCGCGTTTCTGGCGGAAGCTCGCGAGGTTGCCGTAGGCTGCGCCGTGCTTGAAGCCGCTGGCGTCCTGCTGCACGATCATGCGCTCACCCCGGATCGTGAGCGTGCCCTGCGTCAGGATCACGTTGCCCTCGAAAGTCGCGGTTTGTTTGGCTTCCTCCACGGTCATCCGGTCGGCTTCGAGGTTGAGCGGTTTGGTGCGGTCGGCGCGCTCGGCATAAGCGGGCAGCGCGCACAGCAGACACCACGCGAGCAGCACTACGCGGCGCCGCGGCAGCCTGGGCGCACCGCGGGCCGCGCCGGCCCGCTCACCGCTTGGGCTTGGGTTTTTCATACCGGCCTCGTACATTGGACAGGAGTTTCAGTATCCGGGTCTGGTTGTTGAATTCTAAGCCAACCGCCGTAATTAGGATACGCGCGTCGGATACCCGCACCGGTTTGTCGGTCTTGGCGATGTCGGCGTCGGGAATGAGGTGCAGATAAGACGTCTGCATCGTCATTTCGCTTTTGTCCGCGTACGCGGAGCGCACCAGGCGCACGTCGTCCGTCAGGTACGCGTTCTCGCCGTTGCTCGAGATCATCGCGGTTTTCGACGTGACCGTCACCGTGGCGCTGGAGCGGCTGAAATTCACGAGTTTCGGCGCCTCGAGGTGAGTCGTATCGTCGTCGGGATAATGCATCATGCGGCGCGCGCTCAGCGAGTAGCGCGGGAGGCCGTCGGGGCCGAAGCGGGTGGCGGCGAGTTTTTCCACGATGTAATCGGGATCGTGCCGCGCTTTGCCGTCGCGCGAGCGCTCGGGCGGCTGCACCTGCTGGTCCAGCCAGACCGTCATCGCCGCCACCGCGGCGAGCAGCACCACCGGAAACCACGACGTGATCCGATGCATCATGTTATTGAGAGTTATCGAGCGTGCCCTGGGCGTGCATGATCAATTCACACGCTTCGCGCGCCGCGCCGCGCCCGCCCGGCGCGCGCGTCACGTAGTCGGCGCATTGCTTTACCGCAAGCGGCGCCTCGGGCACCGTCAGCGCGAGTCCGCAACGGCCCAGCACCGGCAGGTCGACGACGTCGTCTCCCATGTAGGCGGTGGCGCCGGCATCGAGGTTGCGCGCTGCCAG
>JACPTJ010000470.1 GCA_016192835.1 Betaproteobacteria bacterium | reverse complement strand
TCGACCAGATGCGTGCAGCCGTTGATGCCGCCCAGGATTTCGAGCGTTTTCCGGCGCCAGCCGGCACCGATGGTCACGCCTTTCAGCGCCTTGAAGTTGGGCGTGATCGCACCGCATTGCACGTAGGGTCCCGCGTCGGTGGCCGCTTCCGCGGCGTGGATTTTCATGTCGAGATCGATGGTGAGCCGCAGCCACATGTCGTGCACCGGTTCTCCGGGCTGGCGCGGCCGTACGGTGTCGCGCGCAGTCGAGGCGTAGGTCTTGGTGTCGACGAGATGCCCTTCGATGTCCCACAGGCCGTCTTCGCGTTCATAGCCGCGGCACTCGACGGTACGGTTATGCATGGGCTTGCGGGGCGCGGGCGGTGACAGCGGCATGACTTTGACTCCGGTTAATGGCGGTTAATGGGGACAGACCACTAAGCCGCTAAGCCAGGCCAATCGGGTTAGTGGTCTGTCCCCTCTTGCGCTGGGCGACTTTTTCCAGCACGGCGAGCTTTTCGGCGCGCGAGTAATTCACCCAGCAGGAAATTTCGGCCAGCGTTCGAAGACATCCGCGGCACAGGCCGCGCCCGGCATCGACCACGCAGATCTTGATGCACGGCGAGTCGACGTCATTCACGCGGTTTTGGCCCTGGCGGCGATCGCGCGCGCCGCGCGCGACAAAGTTTCCCGGCCCAGCTCGCGGCAGATGAATCCACCGGCATCGATCAGTCTCCCCATGTCGACGCCGGTTTCGATGCCGAGACCGTCGAGCATGTAGAGCACGTCTTCGCTCGCGACATTGCCGGTCGCGCCCCTGGCATAAGGGCAGCCGCCGAGTCCCGCCACCGAACTGTCGAAGGTCGCAACGCCGCATTCAAGTGCAGCGAGCGTGTTCGCGAGCGCCTGGCCGTAGGTATCGTGAAAATGCCCGGCGAGCTTCTCGACCGGTATGTGTTTCGCGACTGCCTCGATTGCGGCGCGGGTTTTGCCCGGCGTGCCGGCGCCGATGGTGTCGGCGATGGTGATTTCGTAACATCCCATCGCGTAGAGCTCGCGCGCCACCCGCGTCACCTGCCCGGGGCTGACCTCGCCTTCGTACGGACAGCCGAGGCATACCGAGATATCGCCGCGCACTTTGAGGCCCCGGGCGATCGCTTCGGCGCACACTTCCGAAAAGCGGGCGAGCCCTTCGGCGATGGTGCAGTTGGTATTGCGCCGGGAAAAAGCTTCGGTCGCCGCACCGAACACCACGATTTCGTCGCAGCCCGCGGCAAGCGCCGCGTCCAGGCCTTTGCGGTTCGGCACCAGCACCGGATAGCGCGTGTCCGGCCTGCGGCGGATGCCGGCCATCACCTGCGCATTGTCGGCCATCTGCGGCACCCACTTCGGCGACACAAACGCAGTGGCTTCGATCACCGGCAGTCCGGCGTCGCTGAGGCGGTCGATCAGTTCGATCTTGACCGCGGTCGGCACCGCCCGCGCTTCGTTCTGCAGTCCGTCGCGCGGCCCGACTTCGACCATTTTGACTTTTTTTGGTAGGTTCATTTAAGACTTCAACGCAAAGGACGCAAAGGACGCAGAGGGCGCAAAGGACGCGAAGGAAAATTCTCGCAATTTGCCCGTTACGATTCGTTTGTTTTCCTCTGCGACCTCCGCGTCCTCTGCGTTCAGCGCTTCTTCCTGGTTTTTTTCTGCGCAGCGGGTTCTATCCACGCTGCCTTGCGTTTTTCGAGGAAGGCGCCCAGGCCTTCCTGCGCTTCGGCACTCGCCCGAATTTCCGCGATGGTGTCAGCGGTATCCGCGACGACTTGCGCGGTTAGCGGGGCGTGCGCAACCTTGCGGACCAGCTGCTTCGCCGCGACGATCGCGTTCGGGCCGCCGCAATACAAATCGGCGAGGATGTGGCCGATCCTCGGATTGAGCTGATCGAGTTCGACGAGGTCGTGCAGCAGGCCGATGCGGTAGGCCTCGGCTGAATCGAACTCTTCGCCGGAGATCGCGTAGCGGCGCGCGTAGCGTTCCCCGATTGCCGCGACCACGTACGGGCTGATCATCGCCGGCACGATGCCGAGCCGCACTTCGGAGAGCCGGTACGTCGAGTCGCGCGAACCGATCGCGATGTCGCACGCAGCGACCAATCCGATCCCTCCGCCGCGCACGGCGCCGTGCACGCGCGCAATGGTCGGCTTCCCGAGCGTATAAAGCGTGTAGTACATCTGCGCGGTCGCGAGCGCCGCCTTGCGGTTTTGCTCGCGCGTGAACCTGGCGCTTTGCTTCATGTGCTCGATGTCCGCGCCGGCGCAGAAGCTCTTGCCCTGGCCCATCAGCACCACCGCGCGCACGGCCGGGTTCGCCTCGAGTTGCTTGAGCGTGGCGGTCATCTGCGCGACCATTTCCGGGTCGAACGCGTTGTGCAGTTCGGGACGGTTGAGCGCGATCGTCGCGTTGCCGTCCTTGTCGATGAGTGACAGCACTTTTTGCGTCATAGCTGTTCCAGTCCTGGTTGGAAGCGATATTGGGTCGCGGCAGTCAAGCGGGCCCTGCGCGCTCCGGGACCGCCATTATAGCTGCGCCCCTGTCTTCCGCCGAAACCCGAATCCCGCTGGTTACATCCGGAACACGCCGAACGCGGTCTTGCCGATCGGCGCGTTGAGCGCGGCGGAAATCCCTGAGGCAAGCATTTGGCGCGTGTCGAGCGGATCGATCACGCCGTCGTCCCACAGCCGCGCGCTGGCGTAATACGCGCTGCTTTGCCGCTCGTATTGTTCGAGGATGGGCGCCCGGAATGCGCGCTCGTCGTCCTCGCTCCACGACGCGCCGCTTTTTTCGAGCGCGTCACGCTTGATTTGTGCCAGCACGCCGGTCGCCTGTTCGCCGCCCATGACCGCGATGCGCGCGTTCGGCCACATCCACAGCAAGCGCGGGCCGAACGCGCGCCCGCACATGCCGTAGTTGCCGGCGCCGAAGCTGCCGCCGATGATCACGGTGAACTTCGGCACGCGCGAGCATGCGACCGCCATGACCATTTTCGCGCCGTCTTTGGCGATGCCGCCGGCTTCGTATTTCCTGCCGACCATGAAGCCGGTGATGTTCTGCAGGAACACGAGCGGAATGCCGCGCTGGCTGCACAGCTCGATGAAATGCGTGCCTTTGAGCGCCGACTCGGAAAACAGCACGCCGTTGTTGGCGACGATGCCGACCGGGTGTCCCGCGATGTGCGCGAAGCCGGTGACGAGCGTCGAGCCGTAGCGCGCCTTGAATTCGTCGAATTCGGAGCCATCCACGATGCGCGCGATGATCTCGCGCACGTCGAACTGCTGCCGCGTACTGACCGGGATCACGCCGTAGATCTCGGCCGGATCGAGTACCGGATCGCGCGGCTCGCGCAGGCCGGGCGGCGCCTGCGTGACGGGATTCAAGTGTCCGACTGCGCGGCGCGCGATTTCGAGCGCGTGCGTATCGTTGTCGGCCAGGTGATCGGCGACGCCTGAAGTGCGGGTGTGGACATCGGCGCCCCCGAGTTCTTCGGCCGTGACGATCTCGCCGGTTGCGGCTTTGACCAGCGGCGGGCCGGCGAGAAAAATCGTTCCCTGATTCTTGACGATGATCGTCTCGTCCGACATCGCCGGAACATAGGCGCCGCCCGCGGTGCACGAGCCCATCACCACCGCGATCTGCGGGATGCCGAGCGCCGACATGTTGGCCTGGTTGTAGAAAATGCGCCCGAAGTGGTCGCGGTCGGGGAATACCTCGTCCTGGCTCGGCAGGTGCGCGCCGCCTGAATCGACGAGGGTGATGCAGGGCAGGCGGTTCGCCTGCGCGATATCCTGCGCGCGCAGGTGCTTTTTGACGGTCAGCGGGAAGTAGGTGCCGCCTTTGACCGTCGCGTCGTTGGCGATTACCACGCATTCACGGCCCATCACCCGGCCGATGCCCGTGATGATGCCGGCGGCAGGCACCTCGCCATCGTACATGCCCCACGCCGCAAGCGGCGAAAGTTCGAGAAAGCCTGAGCCGGGATCGAGCAGCTTGCCGATACGCGCGCGCACCGGCAGCTTGCCGCGCGAGTGGTGCCGCTCACGCGCCGCAGCATCGCCGCCCGTTCTCACTTGCGCGAGTTTCTGGTTCAGGTCGGCAACCTGCGCGCGCATCTGCGCCGCCGCGGCCTTGAATTCTTCCGAACCGGTTTTCAGTTTCGATTTGAATGCGCTCATGGCGCGAGCCTGTCGAGTTCGGCAAGATAGGCATCGAGCGTATCGCGGTCGAAGCACGCGAAAATGACTTTCTCGATCAGCTCATGTTGCGCGACAAACTCCGCACTTTCGCGCACCGCGATGATAACCGCCTGCTCGAGCGGGTAGCCGTAAACGCCGCAACTGATCGCCGGGAACGCAATGGTTTTCAGTTTGTGCGCGAGCGCGAGACCGAGGCTGGCGCGATAGCACGACGCGAGTAGTGCAGGCTCGCCGCGCGTGCCCCCGTGCCACACCGGTCCGACCGTGTGGATCACGTGTTTCGTCGGCAGCCGGTAGGCGCGCGTGATTTTCGCCTGACCCGTCGCACAGCCGCCGAGCGTGCGGCACTCGGCGAGCAGCTCGGGGCCCGCCGCGCGATGGATCGCGCCATCGACGCCGCCGCCGCCGAGCAGCGTCGTGTTCGCCGCGTTGACGATTGCGTCGACCTTGAGCGTGACGATATTGGCCTGAATCGCCTGGAGCCTGGCGCGCATGGCGATGAGTCAGAACGGCCCGGTGCCGAGCCAGCGCTCGATCTGGTCGAAGCGGTCAACTCCCCAGAACGGCTCGCCGTCGATCACGATATAGGGCGAACCGAATACCCCGAGCTTGATCGCCGCATCGACTTCGTTCCTGAGCCGGTCCTTGACCGCTGGATCGTTGGTTGCGGCAAGCACCTCGTCGCGGCTGAGGCCGAGTGTCGCCGCGACGTCAGCCGTCGTCTCAGGGCTCGAAATATCGCGGTCCGCGACGAAGTATGCCTGATACAGCGCCTTCGCGAGGTTGCGCGCGAGCGCTGGGTCGCGCTCGTTCACCCAGTAGAACGCACGCGCCGGCGCCTGGCTCGAGATCGGAAACGTGGACGGATATTTGAAGGGAATGCCGAGAAAGCGCGCCGAGCGCGCCATATCGCGCTTCGCATAGTCACCCTTGAGCGGCAGGCTCGGCAACGGCTTGCCACCGGTGACATTGAACACGGCACCGAGCAATATCGGCTTCCAGTTGACGCTGCGGCCGTGCCTCGCTGCGAGGCCGTCGATTTTCATCGCGGCGAAGTAGCCGTATGGCGACGAATAATCGAAGTAGAAATCTATGGGATTTGCCATGTCACTCTCCGGGGTTCATATCAGTTCTATCGCCAATGCAGTCGCTTCTCCGCCGCGCCGATCGGGTGGCCGAGCGCGCACGCGCCGCCGTGCACGTTGACCTTGTCGTGCGGGAGGTCGAGGTCGTGCATTGCCGCCATCGTCACTACCGCAAACGCTTCGTTGATCTCGTAGAGGTCGACGTCGTGCCGGCTCCAGCCGGTTTTCTCGAAAAGCTTTTTCATCGCGCCGACCGGGGCCGTGGTGAACCAGCTCGGCTCCTGCGCATGGGTCGCGTGCGCGACGATTTTCGCCAGCGGCGTCAGGCCACGCTCGCGCGCTGCGGAAAGCCGCATCAGCACCAGCGCCGCGGCGCCGTCCGATATCGAGCTGGAGTTGGCCGCAGTCACTGTCCCGTCCTTGCGGAACACGGCTTTCAATTGCGGAATCTTGTCGAGATCGGCCTTGAGCGGCTGCTCGTCTTGCGCGATCGTGGTTTCATTCCTGCCGCTGCCGACTTGCAGCGGCACGATTTCGGCGGCGAACCAGCCGTTGCGGATCGCGTCCTGCGCGCGCTTGAGCGAGGTGATCGCAAAGCGGTCCTGCGCTTCCCGCGAAAACTGGTATTTCGCCGCGGTGTCCTCGGCGAACGTTCCCATCAGCCTGCCGCGGTCGTAGGCGTCTTCGAGCCCGTCGAGGAACATGTGGTCCTTGATTTCACCATGACCGAGGCGCAGGCCGCCGCGTGCCTTGGGCAGCAGATACGGCGCATTCGACATGCTCTCCATACCGCCCGCGACCATCACGCTGTTGGCGCCCGCGAGCAGCAGGTCGTTGGCGAGCATCGCGGCTTTCATTCCCGAGCCGCACATTTTGTTGATCGTAGTGCAGCCCACGCCGGGCGGCAGGCCGGCGCCGAGCGCGGCCTGGCGTGCCGGCGCCTGGCCCTGGCCGGCGGAAAGCACGTTGCCCATGATCACTTCCTGCACGTCTTCGGGCTTCACGCCG
>JACPTJ010000469.1 GCA_016192835.1 Betaproteobacteria bacterium | reverse complement strand
TGGGCGCTGAGGACGCCGAGGTGCGCAGAGCTGATGAATTGCAATCTTGCCGCTGCGGACCTCTGCGTCCACCGCGTCCTTGGCGTTGGGAGCTTGAATTGTTCAATATTGTTTTTGGGGTTCGGGAGGCGGAACGATTATTACGGTGTCGCCCGATTTGCCAGGAGCACCTTCGGGCCCGGTCGCGCCTTGCGGGCCAGGAGGCCCCGGCGGGCCGGGCACCACTGCCGGAGGAGGAGGCGATGAGGAGACCGGCGGAGTGACCACGGTTTTCTCACACGCAGCAAGTCCAATTGCAGCGATCAATGCTAAAGCGAGGCTTGAATATTTCATTTTGAATTCCTTTTTGTCAAACAAACCTCGAGGGATTAATTGTTTCTGGCGACCGGATCATTGAGCATCGAACTGGTTTCGTGGGACGGTGCCCAGACGAATACGGCGCGTTCCTGCCTGCCGGCGCGAATCACGACGGTTTGGCGCTTGACCACGCCTTCGTGTTCTGCCTCGAGCTGATAGGTCCCCGCGGGCAACTTCGCCAACAGGAAAGGCCCTTGGGATACGGTATCCAGTAACACGGTTTTCGAACGGTCCCGGATTCTGACTTTCACGTCAGCGAGAAATTCATCCCGGGGCCACGCTTTCTGCACGAACTGCATTTGCAGCGGGTATCTTGCCGCCGCGCGCTTCAGCGCGGCGGCTTCATCTTCTCCGACACCGCCGCTAACAAAGCTGATGTTTCCCTGGACCTCTTCCGCGGGCAGCGCTGCCGAATCGGTACTAAGCACTGGCCCCGCGACGATAACACCGGCCGCCAACACGGCGGCGGTTAACACTAAGGCATCGTGTCTCATGATAGGCTCCTTGGATTGTTTGGGGTCCCGTTTGTTTTAGTAACGGGTTACCATATTGCCGTCAACGCGGACCCTGTCGCCGGTGCGCAGGTCCGTGATATTGTCCTGGGTCACCGTGTGATAGCCGCCATTGTCCAGCCGTACCGTCACGCGGAACGTTTCGTTCGCGCCGCGCGAGCGTTTCTCGATCTGATTGCCGGCGACCGCTCCGCCGACCGCGCCGGCGATGGTCGCGGCAGTCTGGCCCGTGCCGCTGCCGATCTGGGTGCCGATCAGCCCGCCGATGATGCCGCCGATCACGGTGCCGGCCACGTTGCGGCCGGCGTTTTTCTGCACGACTTCGATGCGCTCGACGTAGCCGTAGCCTACTGTCGCGCTCGAAGACTGTGACTCATAAGTCGATGGGGAAGAGGTTGTTTGCCCGCCGTAATATGGCTGATCGGCGCAGGCGGCGAGCAGGACTGCGGCGAGGGCCGCTGATGCGCCGGCTAAAGATGCTGGTTTCATTCGAGTTCCTTTCGGTTGAAATCAAAAATTGGGCTGCGAGCCGTGCGGTTTTTCGCGTTGCTGCACGGAATTCTGAGCGCGCGGAGGCTCAAAGTTAATGGGAGGGATGCTGAATCCGGTGTAGGACTGCGCTGACATTCAAGGCATGCGTTCGACGCGCGTTTGGTGCAAACGGACATATTCGGCGAGCAGGCCGCGATACGCCTTCAGCGGTGCCGGCCGGGGAACATCGTCATACACCTCGTCTGAAAATGGGGTCGCGGCAGTGCGCACGTGGAAGCCAGCCGGCGTGACCAGCGCATACGGGGCCGCGCTGAGATACAGGGAGGCAAGCGCGTCGAGCTCCGGGGACTGCACATCGGTATTGACACTCGACAGCCGGGCAAGAACAGCGAGGCACAGCAACAGACCCACCCCGCCAACCAGCAATTTGTTCGCTCTTTCCATGGCATCACCTCATAAAAAAATCCGTCATCGCGTGTATCCTGAATCGTAGTGAGAATTGTGGTTGGAATTGCCAACGAGGGACAGTCGTGTTGGGCTGATTGGCGAGTAGGAGACGGACTACACCGGCGGCCCACGCGGTGCGTTCCGCCTGCCCGCGGGCATATCCCCGGCAACAGGTCTGAGTTTCAGTCTGGTATTATTTCAGCCGTTGCAAATCAGCGCGGGAGGACGAGGCTGTGCGTTTGACGCCATTGCGTAGCGAATGGATCAGCTGTTGGCGGTGGCGATGAAGATACGTAACCACCTCGTGCTGCTGGTCTGCGCGGTATTGCTGCCGGTGCTGGTCTTCGCGGCAGCGTTGATGGGACTGTTCTGGCTGCAGCACAGAGCGAATTTCGATCAGCGCTATCTCGATCGTGTGCGCGCAGTGAGCCTCGCCCTCGATACCGAGATAGAAGCCTCCATACGGGTGCTCGAGGCTCTCGAGTCTACTTCCGAGATCGACTCGCTTGAGCTTTCGCAATTTGCGGGCAAAGCGCGCCGCGTGCTGATATCCCAGCCGTCATGGTCGACCATCGTGCTGGCCGATTCAACCGGCAAATGGATACTCGAGGTGGGGCGGGAAAAGGACTCGCGGGCGCGCGGCGCGGTCGATGCTGACACTTTCACGCGCGTAATGGCGACGGGTGAGCCGGCCATATCCGGCCTGGTCCGGCTGGCGGATGGGCGGCACGTTACCGAGATTGCGGATCCCGTGATGCGCCGAAACTCGCTGACGCACGTGCTCGTCGCTTACATCGAACCGTCGTTCTGGCTCGAATTCCTTCGCAGGGTCAGACTGGGCCCGGATTCCGCCATGACGCTCCTCGATCAGGATGGCATCGTGATCGCGCGCACGCTGAATCATGAGCAGCGGCTAGGCAAGCGGGCGGTGCCCGCGTTGTACGAAAAAT
>JACPTJ010000460.1 GCA_016192835.1 Betaproteobacteria bacterium | reverse complement strand
CTCGGGCGCGAATTGCTCAAGTTCATGATCGATCTCGCGCGCGAAGTCTGCGCGCACAAAATCTATCTCGAGGTGCGGCCGTCGAACCTCGCCGGGCGCAGGCTTTATGCGGCTGCCGGGTTCGCCGAGGTTGCGACGCGGCGCGGCTATTATTCGGGACAGGGCGGGAGCGAGGACGCGTTGGTCATGGAACTGGAACTGAAGTGAGCGCGCATCGCGACGAAATCCTGAAGGAACTCGGCCTGTGGCCGGTGTGGAAACTGCGCGAGCCGCCTGCAGCCGACCCTGGTAGCGCAGGCGCCTCGCCCGCCATCGTCTCACAGTCCGGCAGCGCAGGCGCCCTGCCTGCAGTCGATGCTCTTTCCGGTAGCGCGGGCGCCTCGCGTGCGCTGCCGAAGCGGCCGCCATCGGCTGCAGATGCCGCACCAGTGCTGCCGCTGGATGCGCGGGCGGCGGAGATTGCGCGGATGGACTGGCCGCAGCTCAAAGCGAGTGTTGCAGGCTGCACGGCGTGTCCGCTCCACAAGGGGCGCAACAAAACCGTGTTCGGCGTCGGCGACGAGCAGGCCGAGTGGATGTTCATCGGCGAGGGTCCGGGCGCGGATGAAGACGCGAAAGGCGAGCCGTTCGTTGGCCAGGCCGGCAAGCTGCTCGACAACATGCTGGTTGCGATCGGACTGAAGCGCGGGAAGAACGTCTACATAGGAAATATGGTGAAGTGTCGCCCTCCCGGCAACCGCAATCCTGCGCCGCTGGAAGTTGCGCAATGCGAACCCTACCTGCACCGCCAGATCGCGCTGATCAGGCCCAGACTGATCGTGGCGCTCGGCAAGGTTGCGGCGGTCAACCTGCTCAAGCGTGAAGCATCGGTCGCCAGCCTGCGCGGCAAAGTGCTCGAATACCAGGGCACGCCGCTCGTCGTCACGTATCACCCGGCGTATCTGCTGCGCAGCCTGCCCGACAAGGCGAAAGCATGGGAGGATCTGTGCTTCGCGGTTGAAACCATGAGGGACTTGCGCTCGCGCGAGGCCGCCCCCATCTAGAGGCTGGCGTCTTTTTCACAGGAGAGCACCATGACACGACTTTTCGCGGCACTCGTAACGCTGGTGGCAACGCTCGCGCTCGGCGGCTGCGGTTACAACACGCTGCAATCGACCGACGAGCAGATCAAGGCGAGCTGGGCCGAGGTGGTCAACCAGTATCAGCGCCGCGCCGATCTGGTGCCGAATCTGGTGAATACGGTGAAAGGCTTCGCGGCGCAGGAGCAGCAGGTGCTGCTTGGCGTGACCAACGCGCGTGCCAAGATCGGGTCGATCCAGGCCACGCCCGAACTCGTCAACGATCCGGCCGCGTTCCGGAAATTTGTCGCAGCCCAGGGCGAGCTGACTTCAGCGCTGTCGCGCCTGCTGGTGGTCGCCGAAAATTATCCACAGTTGAAGTCGGATGCCAACTTCCGCGATCTGCAGGCGCAGCTCGAAGGCACCGAGAACCGCATCGCGGTCGCGCGCAACCGCTACATCAAGGCGGTGCAGGAGTACAACGTGGTGGTGCGCTCGTTCCCGACCAACCTGACCGCGATGTTGTTCAGTTTCAAGGAAAAGGCGCAGTTCACGGTCGAGAACGAGAAGGAAATCTCGAAACCGCCGAAAGTCGATTTCGGCGGCGCGCCGCAGGCACCGGCGAAGGCCGCCCCATCGAGTCCGCCGGGCGAATATTCCACGAAATAATTCGGCCGCTGCGAATCGACGTGCCGGGCACTATGCAAGAGATGGCCGCCGCCCGGGCTGTTTCCCTTAGCCCCACCCGCGAACCTTCCACTCTTCGAGACCGTAGGGTGGATGGAGGCAAGGTTGTTCCTGCCGCAATCCACCGGGATGCAAATTGGTGGATTGCGCTCCGCTCCACCCACCCTACGTGCCGAGGCTGGGTGCAAGTCCTGTTGCTGGTTTGCGCGCTGCTCGCGCCGTGGCCCGCGGTTGCGGACGTGGCGGTGCCGCCGCTCAAAGCGCGCGTCACCGATCTCACCGCGACGCTTTCATCCGCGCAGCAGGCGACGCTCGAGCAGACGCTCTCTGCGTTCGAAGCCCGCAAGGGCAGCCAGATCGCGGTGTTGCTCGTGCCGACGACGCAGCCTGAGACGGCGGAGCAGTATGCGGTGCGCGTCGAGGAGGCCTGGAAGCTCGGCCGCAAAGGCGTCGACGACGGCGTGCTGCTGCTCGTCGCCAAGAACGACCGCAAGCTGCGCATCGAAGTCGGCTACGGTCTGGAAGGTGCGCTCAACGACGCGACCGCGAAGCGCATCATCGAGGAAGAAATCACGCCGCGCTTCAAGCAGGGAGACTTCTACGGCGGGATCAATGCCGGCGTCGGGCGCATCATCAAGGTCATTGACGGCGAGCCGCTGCCGCCGCCGAAATCCCGCAAGCCGCGGGGCGGCGGGCTTGATTTCGAATCACTGCTGTTCATCGGTTTATCCTGGTGTTCGTCGTCGGTGGCATCCTGCGCGCGATCTTCGGCCGTTTTCTCGGCGCCGGCATCGTCTCCGCAATCGCCGGTTTCATCGCGTGGACCATCGGTGGAGCATTGCTGATCGGGATCGTCGTCGCGATCGTTGCGTTCATTTTTTCGCTGCTCGGCGGCACGCGTGGCGGCTGGTCGTCGGGTGGATTCGGAGGCGGAGGATTTGGCGGTGGCGGATTCGGCGGTGGCGGCGGGTTCAGCGGCGGTGGCGGCAGCTCGGGTGGCGGCGGCGCCGGTGGGAGCTGGTGACATGGATATCACGCGCATACTCAAACATCTGTTTGCGCCGCCCTGGTTCATCGCGCGCGCGTTTCCGCGGCGCACCCTGACTGCCATCGAGGACGCGATCCGGGCGTCGGAAAAAACGCATCACGGCGAGCTGCGTTTCGCGGTCGAGGCCGGCCTCGATCCGCTGCCGCTGGTGCGCGGGCAGACACCCCGCCAGCGCGCGATCGAGGTGTTTTCGGCATTGCGCGTGTGGGACACCGAGCACAACAGCGGCGTGCTGATCTACGTGCAGCTCGTCGACCATCGTATCGAAATCGTCGCCGACCGCGGCATCAGCGCCAGAGTCGAGCAGCAGCAATGGGACGCGATCTGCCGCCGCATGGAAGAGGCTTTCCGGCAGAGAAGGTTCGAGCAGGGCGTGCTGGCCGCGATCGGTGAAATCACCGCGCTGCTCGCTCGGCACTTTCCGCCGCGCGGCGAAAATCCGGATGAGCTATCCGACCAGCCGGTGATCTTGTAGCGCTACCCTATCCACGCGTGTTCGAGGACGTCGAGCCGCAGGTCCTGCGTGAACTTCTCGCCGTTGCCTTCGATCGCAAGCGTGACGACGCGAACACCGGCGGACGGGAACGCGATTTCGTGGGCGAAGGTGCCGGGCAGCCCAACGCGTTGCTCGGCGATGACCTCGCCTGACTGGGCGCT
>JACPTJ010000459.1 GCA_016192835.1 Betaproteobacteria bacterium | reverse complement strand
GGAGTTGCGCCAGATGCTCGGCCAGGAAGAGTTCGATGCTTACGTCACGAGCCTCAAGCTCAGGGCCGACATCAAGGTGCAGAAGGAGCGGCTGGAGAAAAAAGAGCGCTAGCAGTGTGTTGAAATTCGGAGTATTGCCCGAAACCTCGTCATTCCGGCGCAAGCCGGAATCCAGAAACACATTGATTCGTATCGCGAGCAACTCCTGGACCCCGGCCTGCGCCGGGGTGACGAAGCAAAATTCAATGCACTGCTAGCGCGCTCAGCACTTTTTTCTCACTCGGTCTCGGAGTTGCCCAGCGCGGTGGTGTTGAAACCGCCGTCGACGTACAGAATTTCTCCGGTGATTCCGCTCGCGAGGTCCGACAGCAGGAACGCGGCCGAGTTGCCCACCTCCTCGATGGTGGTGTTGCGCCGCATGGGCGCATGCTTGGCATGGTAGCCGAGGAGTTTCCCGAAATCGGCGATGCCGCCGGCGGCGGCAAGAGTCTTGATCGGACCCGCGGATATCGCGTTGACGCGGATGCCCTTCGGCCCGAGGTTATGCGCGAGGTAGCGCACGTTGGCCTCCAGGCTCGCCTTGGCAAGCCCCATCACGTTGTAATGCGGGATCGAGCGCACCGCGCCGAGGTAGGTCAGCGTCAGCAACGCCGAATCGCGCCCCGCCATCAGCGGCAGCCCGGCTTTGGCGAGCGCGGCGAAGCTGTAGGAACTCACGTCGTGCGCAATCCGGAACGCTTCGCGGTTCAGCCCTTCGAGAAATTCGCCGGCGAGCGCCTCGCGCGGCGCATAGGCGATCGAGTGCACGATGCCGTCGAGCCCGTCCCATTGCTGCCCGAGCGCGGCAAACAGTGCGGCGATCTGCTCGTCGCTGGTGACGTCGCACGGGATGACTTCTTTTGCGCCGAACTCGCCCGCCAGTTTCCCGACGCGCTCGCGCACGCCCTCGCCCTGGTAAGTGAAGGCGAGCGTTGCGCCCTCGCGGTGCAGCGCTTTGGCGATGCCGTACGCAATCGAGCGGGGGCTGATCATTCCGGTGATCAGAATATTCTTGTTCTGCAGAAAACCCATCTCAGCTCCTGGTCCTGGAATTGCGGACAGGATCAATTATAGCGTATCGCTCCGCACCGCCGGGATGACGTTGCGGTATCCATTACGCTACACTGTGACCCCGATGAAAGCGCATATCGAGCGCTCGCTGTGGGTCCTGTTGCTGCCGCTGCTGGCGGGTTGCGACGGCTCGCCCTGGAACAACCCGTACCCGGCAACTGACGCCGGCAGGAACATCCTCTACTCGTCGTTTGCCGAGCGCCCGAAACACCTCGATCCGGTCCAGTCGTACAGTTCGAACGAAATCACGTTCACGGCGCAGATTTACGAACCGCCGCTGCAATACCATTATCTGAAGCGCCCGTATACGCTGATTCCCGGCGTTGCCGAAGAGGTGCCGCAGCCGCGCTACTTCGATGCGCGCGGCACGCAACTGCCGGCCGATGCGGCGGTCAGGGATACCGCCTACACGGTCTATGAGATCAGGATTAAGCGCGGCGTCAAGTATCAGCCGCATCCCGCGTTTGCACGCAAGGCCAGCGGTGAGTTCAGTTACCATGACCTGAGCGCGCGCGACCTTGCCGGCAAAAACGTGCTCGCGGATTTTCGCGAGCAGGGCACGCGCGAGCTGAAGGCGCGGGATTTCGAATACCAGATCAAGCGGCTAGCGCATCCGCGCCTGCACTCTCCCATCCTCGGCCTGATGGCGGATTACATCGTCGGGCTCAGGGAGTACGCCGAGCGGCTCAAGCAGGTCAACGACGAGCTCGTGAAAAACGGCAGCGACGACGCCTGGATCGATCTCACCGCGTACCCGCTCTCCGGCGTCGAGGTCGTCGACGACACCACGTACCGCATCCGGTTGAAGGGCCGCTACCCGCAGTTTCTGTACTGGCTGGCAATGCCGTTCTTCGCGCCCGTGCCGCTGGAGGCCGACCGTTTCTTCGGCCAGCCCGGCATGGCGAAAAAAAATCTGACGCTCGATTGGTATCCGGTCGGCACCGGCCCCTACATGCTGACCGAGAACGACCCCAACCGCGTGATGGTGCTCGAGCGCAATCCAAATTTCCGCGGCGAAAATTATCCGGGCGAAGGCGAGCCGGGAGACGCGGCAGCCGGGTTGCTCGCCGACGCCGGCAAGCCGCTGCCGTTCGTCGACAAGGTCGTGTTCAAGCTCGAGAAGGAGGGTATCCCGCGCTGGAACAAGTTTCTGCAGGGCTACTACGATGCATCCGGCATCGGCTCGGACACGTTCGACCAGGCCGTGCGGTTTGCCGCGGGGGGCGAGGCGGCGGTGACGGATTCGATGCAGAAGCAGGGCATCCGGCTGTCGACCACGGTTGCGGTATCGACTTATTACATGGGCTTCAATATGCTCGATCCGGTGGTCGGCGGATCAAGCGAGCGCGCACGCAAGCTCAGGCAGGCGATTTCGATCGCGGTCGATTACGAGGAATACATTTCGATTTTCCAGAATGGGCGCGGCATTCCGGCGCAGGGCCCGCTGCCGCCCGGCATCTTCGGCTTTCGCGAGGGCAAAGGCGGCATCAACCCGGCGGTGTACAACTGGGACGGCAAGCAGCCGAAACGCAAGTCGATCGAGGCGGCAAGACAACTGCTAGCCGAAGCCGGCTATCCTGACGGCGTCGACAGCAAGGCCGGCACGCCGCTGGTGCTGTACTTCGATGTCACCGCACGCGGCGTCGAAGCCAAGTCCACGCTCGACTGGTACCAGAACCAGTTCGCCAAGATCAACGTGCAGCTGCAGGTCCGCCCCACCGATTACAACCGGTTCCAGGACAAAATCCGCAAGGGCAACGCGCAAATCTACGAATGGGGCTGGCACGCCGATTATCCCGATCCGGAAAACTTCCTGTTCCTGCTGCACGGCGCCCAAAGCAAGGTCAAAACCCAGGGCGAGAACGCGTCGAATTACGCGAACCCCAATTATGACCGCGGGTTCGAACAGATGAAGAACATGACGAACTCCGCTGAGCGCCAGGCGATTATCGACCGCATGCTCGGAATCCTGCGCCACGACGCGCCCTGGCTGTGGGGCTTTCACCCGAAGGATTACGCGCTGTATCACGCCTGGTACGGCAACCTGAAGCCGAACAAGATTGCGTATAACACCATGAAATATCACCGCATCGACAGCGCGCTGCGCGAGCAGAAGCGCCGCGAGTGGAACCAGCCGGTTTGGTGGCCGGCTGTCCTCGGCGCGCTGGTTCTGATCGCGTTTGCGCTGCCCGCGGTATTCGCCTGGCGCCGGCACGAACGGGGTACGGCGCAACGATGATCTCCTACATCATCCGCCGGCTGCTGTATGCGATCCCGATCCTGCTCGGTGTCAACGTCATCACGTTTGCGCTGTTTTTTCTCGTCAACACGCCGGACGACATGGCGCGCATGCAGTTGGGAGCCAAGCGCGTCACGCCGGAAGCGATTGCCAAATGGAAGCAGGAGCGCGGCTACGACAAGCCGCTGCTGTACAACGCCGATGCGGCGGGGACGGCCAGGCTCGCGCACACCATCTTCTTCGAGAAGTCGCTGCGCATGTTCGTATTCGATTTCGGCCGCGCCGACGACGGGCGCGACATCGCGCGCGAAATCCGGTTGCGCATGGGCCCGAGCCTGGCGGTCGCCGTGCCGGCGTTTTTCGTGGGGCTGCTCGTCTACATCACGTTCGCGCTCGGCTTCGCTTTTTTCCGCGCAACCTACATCGATTTCTGGGGCGTGGTGATGTGTGTCGCGGCGATGTCGATCTCGAGCATGTTCTACATCATCGGCGGCCAGTACCTGATCGGCAAGTTGTGGCATCTGGTGCCGATCTCGGGATTCAGCGGCGGGGCGGATGCGCTGCGCTTCATCGTGCTGCCGGTGGCGATCGGCGTGATCGGCAGTTTTGGCGCGAGCACGCGGCTCTACCGCACGTTTTTTCTCGAGGAGATCAGCAAGGATTACGTGCGCACCGCGCGCGCCAAGGGGCTCACCGAGATGACCGTGCTGTTCCGGCACGTGCTCAAGAACGCGATGATTCCGATTCTGACCGGGGTGGTGGTCGCGATCCCGTTTCTCTTCATCGGCGGCCTGATCACCGAGTCGTTCTTCGGCATCCCGGGCCTCGGCAGCTACACCATAGACGCGATCAATTCGCAGGATTTCGGGGTGGTGCGCTCGATGGTATTCATCGGCTCGCTGCTCTACATCGCCGGGCTGCTGCTGACCGATATCTCGTACACGCTGGTTGATCCGCGCGTGAGGCTCACCTGATGCCGTTCCAGGCCGTCGTATTGTGGACCGACTGGCTGGTTTACCTGCTGGTGCTGGTCATCGTCGCGACTACGGCCTACGTGCGGAGCCAAGAGCACCTGCGCGCGCCGTGGCGGCGCGTTGCGCAGTCCGCGAGCGGCATGATCGGGCTCGTGGTGCTGCTGGTATTCGTCGTCGCCGGGCTGCTCGATTCGGTGCACTTCCGGCCGCGGCTTGCGATGAGCGACCCCAATGCCAAAGTCGCGTACGCGGTCGAGGTATTGAGCGTGCTCGATCTGGTGCTCGAGCCGCTGCGCACGCGGCGCGAGAAAACGTATTCCGCGCCGCTGGCAACGCACCTTTACGCCAAGGAGATGATAGAGCTGCCCGGCGGCGGACAGGCGCGTGAATTTCCGCGCCTCAAATACGGCGGCGCTCAGCTCAAGGACCCGGAACGCGATTGGGCCGGTGATGTCGTGCGCAGGGCGCTCGGCGGTGCTGCGGGCGGAGCCGTCGTCTGGCTCCTGCTGGGTCTGCTGGCGGTCATGGCCGCCGCACGCGCGGGCAGCGCGCGCTTCAGCCTGGTGTGGAAGCGGGTGTGGAGCGGCGGGACCGAAGTGCCGTGGAATGCGATTCTGTTGACGTTGCTGGTGTTCTGCGCGCTCGGCGGAGCGACCATCGCGCTGGCTGCCCAATACCACGTCCTCGGAACCGACAAAGTCGGACAGGATGTGCTCTATCAGGTGCTCAAGAGCATCCGCACCGCGCTCGTGATCGGCACGTTGACGACGCTCGTAATGCTGCCGTTCGCGATCGCGCTCGGCATTGCCGCGGGATATTTTGGCGGCTGGGTCGACGACGCGATCCAGTATGCCTATACCACGCTCAACTCGATTCCGGGCGTGCTGCTGATTGCGGCCGCGGTGCTGATGATGCAGGTCTATATCGACGGCCATCCCGAGCTGTATCCCACCGCCGCGCAGCGCGCGGATCTGCGGCTGCTGTTCCTGTGCATCATCCTCGGGGTCACCAGCTGGACCGGGTTGTGCCGGCTGCTGCGGGGGGAAGCGCTCAAGCTGAAAGAGCTCGAATACATCCAGGCCGCGCACGCATTCGGCGTGCGCCATCACCGCATCATTACGCGCCACATCCTGCCCAACGTGATGTACATCGTGCTGATTACGGTGGTGATGGAATTCAGCGGGCTGGTGCTGGCCGAAGCGGTGCTGTCGTACGTCGGCGTCGGCGTCGACCCGTCGATGAACAGCTTCGGCACGATGATCAACAACGCGCGGCTTGAAATGGCGCGGGAACCCATGGTGTGGTGGTCGCTCGCCGCGGCGTTCGTGTTCATGGTGACGCTGGTGCTGGCGGCCAATCTGTTCGCAGACAGCGTGCGCGATGCGTTCGATCCGCGCGTGCGTATGATCAATCCGCTGACGGCAAAGAAGCGGCGGCGCGAAGGTCTGGCCAGCCATGAAGCGTGATTCTCCGCTGCTGAAAATCGAGAACCTGTCGACCTGGCTCGACACGCAGGATGCCGTGGTGCGCGCGATCGAGGGGCTGTCGCTCGAGATCGGCCGCGGCGAAACCTTCGCGCTGCTCGGGGAATCGGGATGCGGCAAGTCGATGACGGCATTGTCCGTGATGCGGCTGCTGCCCGATGCCGGCCAGGTCGTCAGCGGCACGGTCGAGCTCGCCGGCGAGGATCTGCTGCGCAAACCCGAGATGGCGATGCGCGACATACGCGGGCGCCGCGTCGCGATGATCTTCCAGGAGCCGATGCTGAGCCTGAACCCGGTGATGACGGTCGGTGCGCAGATCGCCGAGACGCTCGAGCGGCATACCGGGCTTGCCGGCGCGGCGCTCGCGGCGCGCGTGATCGAACTGCTGAACGCGGTCGGCATTCCCGATCCGGCGCGGCGCCGTACCGAATATCCGTTCCAGCTGTCGGGCGGCATGAAACAGCGCGTGATGATTGCGATGGCGCTGGCGTGCGATCCCGAGCTGCTGATCGCGGATGAGCCGACCACCGCGCTCGATGTCACGATCCAGGCGCAGATCCTCGAGCTGCTGCGCGAGCTGCAGAAAAAGACCGGCATGTCGGTATTGCTGATCACGCACGATCTCGCGGTCGTGGCCGAAATGGCGCAGCGCGTCGCGGTCATGTATGCGGGCGAAATTGTCGAGTCCGCATCGCGCGAGCAGTTCTTCAGCAACCCTGCCCATCCGTATTCGCGCAAGCTGTTCGACTCGCTGCCCGGAAGCCATCGCCGCGGCGAGCCGCTGGCGGTGATCCGCGGCAGCGTGCCGCCGCTGACGGGCGAATTCACGGGTTGCCGCTTCACCGAGCGTTGCGATCACGCGTGGGAGCTGTGCCGCCGCGTGGCGCCGCCGTGGTACGAGGTCGGCGAGGGGCAGGGGGCGAGATGCCATCTTTACGCCGCCGGCGTAAAGCGTGAGGCGTTAGGCGTGAAGCGTGAGGTGGACACCGAAAAGCGTGAGCCGTCAGGCGTCAAGCGGGAGGCCCCCCGCTCCTCACTTCCCACCGCCCCGCTGTTGCAGGTCGAGGGCCTCAAAGTGCATTTTCCGGTCAGAAGCGGCGTGCTGCAGCGCGTATCCGGTTACGTCAAGGCCGTGGATGGTGTATCGCTCGCGATCGCCGCCGGGCGCACGCTCGGCCTGGTCGGCGAGTCGGGCTGCGGCAAGACTACCGTGGGCAAAGGCATCCTGCGCCTCGCCCAACCGACCGGCGGGCGCGTGCTGTTTGCCGGAGAGGACCTGGCGCGCCTGACGCGCGCCGAGCTGCGTGCCCGGCGCAACCAGGTGCAGATCATCTTCCAGGACCCCTACGCGTCGCTCAACCCGCGCATGCGGGTGGCTGAAATCATCGAGGAAGGAATGGCGGCGCTCGAGGTCGGGGCCGACGCGGCCGATCGCTCGCGGCGCATCGACGCGCTGCTGCTGGAAGTGGGGCTCGCACCCGAAATGAAGCAGCGCTATCCACACGAATTCTCCGGCGGACAGCGCCAGCGCATCGCGATCGCGCGCGCGTTGTCCGTAGAGCCGCGGCTCATCATCTGCGACGAGCCGACCAGCGCGCTCGACGTGTCGGTGCAGGCGCAGATCCTGAATCTGCTCAAGTCGCTGCAGGACAAAATGGGGCTCGCCTACCTGTTCATCACGCACAACATCTCGGTGGTCGAGTTCCTCGCCCACGAAGTTGCAGTGATGTACCTGGGGCGCATCGTCGAGACCGGCAGCGTCGATGAGGTGCTGAAGTCCCCCCGGCACCCGTATACGCGCGCGCTGCTGTCGGCGGTGCCGGTGATCGATCCCGCGGCACGGCGCGAGACGATCCGCTTGCAAGGCGATTTGCCCTCGCCGGTCAATCCGCCGGCGGGCTGCTATTTTCATCCTCGCTGCCCGCAGGTGATGGCCGAATGCCGCGGGCGCTATCCGCAGCGCGCCCAGCTCACCGCGACGCACGCGGTGCATTGCCATCTCTATCAAGCGGGCAATTAAAATAAACTCCCCTCTCCCCCGTTCCCGGGGGAGAGGGCAGGGTGAGGGGGACGAAAACGCCATTTGATCGGCGCTCGTATCAAATCAGGTGTCCTTGCCGGGTTTGTTCTTGGGTAGCCGCTTGATGGCTTGCTCGAAGTCTGCTTCCACCCGGCTGGGTTCTTCGGCCTGTTGCGCGCGGAATTTCTCGTATTCCCGCTCGGCCGTGGTCAGCGCGTCCTGATGGGAGACGCGCCCGGCATGGGCGAGAATTTCCCGTTCGCCCAGGCGCAGGAAATCGTCCAGCTTGGCGATCCAATTCTGCATGTACATGGGCTTGCGGTTCAGTGCCTGAAGTTCGGCGAATTCGAGATAGGCGGTGACGATGCGGTTGAGGGTATCGAGTTCGTCGGCGTTCAAATAATTTTTGGCGATGGCGGTGTCTTCCCTGCGTGGACGGCTGCCGGACCATGAGGTGAGCCCCATGTTGGGCCGGGTGGCATCCGCGCGTTGTGCGATGACCTCGGCGGCGGTCTGCCCGTGGACTGCCCAGTGCATCTTGTTTTGCACCATGGCGAAAAAGCGCTGGGATGCTTCCTCGGCGGGGTCGTAGTCGATGCTGGTGGCGTAAATGTCCAGCACCTTGCGCCAGAACACTTTTTCCGATGAGCGGATGTCGCGGATGCGAGCCAGGAGTTCATCGAAGTAGTTGCCGCCACCCGCGCGTTTGAGCCGCTCGTCGTCGAGCGCGAAGCCTTTGACGATGTATTCCCGCAGGCGCTGCGTGGCCCAGATGCGGAACTGAGTGCCGCGGTGCGACTTCACGCGGTAGCCCACGGAGATGATTACATCCAGGTTGTAGAGCTTGGTCTGATAGTTTTTGCCATCGGCGGCAGTTGTTAAGAATTCCTTAACCACTGCCCCCGGCTGCAACTCGCCTTCCGCGAAGACATTCCGGATGTGCATGCTCACGTTCGGAATGGAGGTTTGAAACAGCTCGGCCATCTGATTCTGCGATAACCAGACCGTCTCGTTCTCCAGGCGGACCTCCAACCGAGTCTGGCCGTCGCTGGTTTGGTAGAGGAGAAACAGGGATTGGGGTTCGTTGCTCATCGTGCATCTTCCTACAGAATCACTGCCTTTACCTTGGTTCCACAAGATGGGCATTGAAAGCAGTTCTCGTCCACCTGACTGAATCGCAAGCCACAGTCCTTCCGGCTCCTGCTTCTTCGAGAATAGGTCACCAGCAGTCCATCGGCCATGACATCCTCCAGCAATCCGCAGTTGGGGCATTCCAGCAATTCGCGGTCATCGGTGAAAATTCCAATCCTCCGGGCCTGCGCTTTGACCTGTTCGAGTTGCCGGATCAACGCAGTCAGTCCGTCCATTCCGCCCTGTTTTCCAGATTTATTCGTCCGGCTCATGCCGCGCCGCCCCCCCTTCTTCCCTTTGCGGCGGGTGGCCTTGGGCGCATATGGCGCATGATATTGGCTCGCAGAAAACCTGAAGAAGCGCATGGATACTGGCTTCCCAGATTTTTGACCTATGTTCCATTTGCTGGCGGAGTGGCGGCCAGGCGTTCACTGGCGACTACAGAACAAGCTCTTGCAGGCGAGGCATGTTGTCCCACACCTTACCATGGTAGCTGCGGCCATTCGCTTTTTTCGAACGCTTCTGACCGTCTACGCTCCACGTTCCCCATTGCTTGAAGAAGAACGCAACCTCGGCCTCGTCGCACTGCCGTTTGACACTGTCTACCCAGTCTTTGCGCATCGGGCGAGCCTTGTGGCCTGACTCGCCACCGACGATGACCCAATGAATTCCCTCAAGATCGATCGCTCCCAAATCCTCAAGCAGCGGCTCTACAGAAAGAAATCGCACATTGGCGTTGACGGTTCGTAACACGTCGATCCGGGGAACGCCGTGCTTGCGATTTTCCACTGAGACACCAAGCCATGCGTTTGCGGGCACATCAACGCCATGGCAGAACCCAGCCATGCGCTCCGCGCGCTTCGTCAGTATCTGGAACGTGTGCTGCGGCGTACGTGCCATGACGTCGAATACGCGCCGGATATAATCGAACGGCACTTTCTCGTGGAAAAGGTCCGACATGGAATTTACAAAATAAACAGTCGGCTTATGGCGTTCCAACGGCTCCGTAAGCCGCTCTGGCATCAAGGTCAGGCGAAAGCCGTTTTCATAGCCTCTTACGCCGATGGCTCTAAGCCGGCGAGCCATGGTCTCGGCGTAGCAGTGCTTGCATCCAGGCGACACCTTCGTGCAACCCACCGTCGGGTTCCACGTCTGTTCGGTCCATTCAATCCGGCTTTGTGTACTCATCAGAATAGTCTACTCTGAGGTGAGACATTCGCAATCGCTTGCCAGAATTTATGGGCAAGCGGGTGTCTCGAAACGAAGACCAACCAGTAAAGGTCGGAGCTTTTGCTGTTCTCGACCACCTCAATATAGTCATTCGGCGACGTGCCAAGGCGCTTAATGAGAGAGCGCCAATACTCGAATATATCTTGGCGTACGATGTCCTGCCTGCGTTTCGTATCAACATGCCCTCGCCACCCTGGCGCGAATTCGTCGAGGTCCTTGGGGCCATCCTGACGAATATAGTTGTGGAGGTCGCGCTTGAGGTCCATCGCACTTACGTGGATCAGCAAGTCCATTCTACATCAATTGCAATTCCCCGTGGCTTGCCACGGGGATAGGCGCAGGGCACGCGGAGCAACTTTATCCTCATCAAGGGGGCGGTCCAATTTTCCGAACGGGGATGGAACCACTGGATCGCAGATCGAGCCGACTATGACGTTTCGCTCAAGCGCAAGGTTCACCGTGAAATGCTGGACGAATTGAGCGAGGCCGATCTTGAGGTCTTGGGCGATGTGCATTCCAAGTTCGGCAAGATGGACCAATGGAAACTAGTGGACTACACCCATCGTTACTGCCGCGAGTGGGAAGACCCGAACGGCTCGTCCCTTCCCATTAGCTACGAGAATATTTTCAAAGCGCTGGGTCGCACTTCCGCTGAGGCGAAGAAACTCGGGGCGCGCGTTGAACAGCAGCGGCACATCGACAAGCTTTTTGCGGGCTTGTGAAACTGTTTGTGCCCTTTCGGAGGGCGACGCTGCTCGTTCCTTCCGGCCCAACGCACGATCCCGATCAAAAGCACCTCTTCATACTGCTGACTAATCCCGCTCAGGTCCGTGACTACGAGGGCAAACACTCATTACTCGTCGGCGTCACCACCATCCACGCCGGCATTCCGTACGACTCCGCGTGCGAGCTGCACGCCGGCGATCACCCCTTCATCAAGCATAAGAGTTTCGTCTTCTATGCCGAGGCCCGGATCGAAGCGTCGCAAAAACTCGTTGACGGGGTAAAGCGTGGCGTCTTTTCGCATCAAGGCATGCTGGTGGAGGATATCAGGCCCGGGCGCCCGGCTTTTCCACTCGCATCAGGAGCCGGTAGTGAGACCAGGTCAATTGGTCACACAGCGTGTGACCAATCCCGGATTCCGATTGCGCCGGGAAAGCCAGATAAAACTGGCGAAAATCCGACGACTCCGTCAGGGACTTGCAGCTGCCTGACCGGTTGACTTGAATAATCAAGCGCCGCTTTTGTTGTGCGTACGACTGATGCCTGTCGTCTCAAGAGCCGCATGGATATTGGCCTGCAGGGTGGATGTGCAGAACCTGTAGCGCAGGCGCCCGCGCTCGCCATCCAATGACTGATTTCAGATGAACGATGCAGGCGAGGCGCCTGCGCTACAGGAGCGTGTCGTTCCTAGAATTGCGCTGATCAGCGCGGTTTTTGCGCGAGCACGATTTTTTTCGGGCTGCTGGTTGCGGTCTTCTTGGTGGTTGCGGCGGGTTTCTGGGTGGTTGCGGCAGGTTTCCTGGCGGTCTTCTTGCGCGTCAGTACGGCCTTTACCGTATTGCCTTTGCTCTTCTGTGCGGCCCTTGCCGTAGTCCCTTTGCTCTTCAGTGCGGCCTTTACCGTGTTCCCTTTACGCGACGCCTGCGCGTATTTGCCGGATTTCTTTGGTTCCTTTGCGGACACGATCTGCGGCGTCGGCAGATCGGGGAGGTGCGGCGTCGCGCTCTTACCGCCCGGCACCAGCAGCGTCGAGCCGGCGGCGATGCGGCGCTTGCCGGTGATGCTGTTGATCTGCTTCAGTTGCGCGACGCTGATGTGGTGAAGCTTGGCGACGCGGTCGATGCTGTCGCCAGACTTGAGCTTGTAGGTTTGCCACGATACCAGAGGCTGGCGGTGGCTTTCGAGGTTGGAGGCGAAGGCGTCGGCCTTGTCGGCGGGCAGCAGCAGTTTCTGTTCGCCGTTGGCGCGAATTACCGGCCGGTTGTGGCCGGGATTGAGCGACACGAATTCCTCGATCGGTACCTCGGCGAGCTTGGCCGCAAGCTTGATGTCGATATGGCGGGTGGTGGTGACTGCGACGAAGTAGGGCTGGTTCGGCACTTCGGCGAGTTCGATACCATATTGCGCTGGGTTAGCGATGATGTTTTTCACCGCCTGCAGCTTGGGTATGTAGTAGCGCGTTTCGAGCGGCATGTTCAGGCTCAGGTAATCCGCGGGCAAGCCATTGGCGAGGTTCCTGGCGATCGCCCGGGCCACCGCGTTTTCGCCCCAGTTGTAGGAGGCGAGCGCCAAATCCCAGCTGCCGAACTGGTCGTAGAGCTTTTCGAGGTAATCGAGCGCGGCGGTGGTCGCGGCCATTACGTCGCGCCGCCCGTCGTACCAGAAATTCTGCTGCAGCCCGTAGCGCTTGCCAGTCTCGGGGATGAACTGCCAGATGCCGGACGCGTGCGCCCGCGAGTAGGCGACCGGGTTGTAGGCGCTCTCGATGATCGGCAGCAACGCGATTTCGCTCGGCATGCCGCGCTTTTCGACTTCCTCGACAATGTGATAGAGGTAGCGGCCGCTGCGCTCGACCGTGCGCTTGAGGTAATCGGGGCGTTTGGCGAACCACTCTTCCTGCTCGCGCACCCGCGGGGTCGCGAGGTCGGGAAGGCCGAAGCCGTTGCGGATACGCTGCCACAGGCTGGTCGGCGCTGTCGTCAAATCCAGCAACGACGCCTGCGGCTGTTCGGCGGCGTCGGGTATCTGTGCGGCAGAAACCCCGGCAGTATCTTCGTATGAGCCGTCCGGCGCGGTGGATGGCGGCACGGACTCCGTCGCGGCGACGGGTGCGCTCGTGTCCGCCTCGGCGGCAACGGCCGGCAACAGCGCGGTCTCACCGGACTCGGCGGCGAGCGCCGGCAAAAATGCGGCCGCTTCAGGTTCGGTTGCAACAGCCGGCCGCAACGCGCTATGGAAGATGACTCCTGCCGCGATCAGCAGAACACTCAGGGAGGGCCGCATTGCGTCAGCGCATTCTTATTGGTGGATTATCGGGACCAGCCGATGGTAACCAAGCGCGCTCCAGCTAGTCAAGCCGATTCTGCAATGAATACCAAAGTGAAATGTGCACATCAGGCGCTAGAAATTATTTTTCCAGTCGCGGATCGCGCCGAGCACGCTGACCGGGTCCTTGAGCGGCCTGCCCGCGTAGTGACTGGCGGCCGCGATCACTGCGGGTTGGTCGCAGCGCAAGAACGGGTTCGCGGCTTTTTCCGCGGCTATTGTCGAAGGCAAAGTCGGTTCATTTCTGGCGCGCAATGCACCCGCTGCCTGCTCCCATTCGGCGAGCTGCGGGTTCGCGGCTTCGACTGCCCTGGCGAACCGGATATTGGCGAGCGTGTACTCGTGCCCGCAGTAGACGCGGGTTGCATCGGGCAGGAGCGCGAGCTTGGCGAGCGAGTCGTGCATCTGCCGTGGCGTGCCTTCGAACAGCCGCCCGCAGCCGCACGCAAACAGCGTGTCGCCGCTGAACAGCATGCCGCCGCCGTAAAACGCGATGTGGCTGCGGGTATGGCCGGGAATTTCGAACACCGAAAATTCGATCCCGAACTCGGCGAGCGAAAAACGGTCGCCTTCGCGCAGCCGCCGGCTGACGGAGGGAATGCGCTCGTCGCACGGTCCGTAGACCGGCACCGGGCAGTGGCGCAGCAGCCCGGTGTTGCCGCCGACGTGGTCGGCGTGATGATGGGTGTTGAGTATCGCCGTGAGCTGGAGTTTTTCGGCGCGCAGATAATCGAGCACCGGGCTCGCTTCGCCCGGATCGACTACCGCGGCGTTGCCGCCGAGACGCAGCACCCAGATGTAATTGTCCTGAAATGCACAGACCGGAAAAACGCGGAGCTCGTTCATGGCGGAATCGCTGCGGCTGAAATCGTGCACAGGCCGTATCTTTGTTTTAAACTGCTCGCATGTCAATGCCAATCGCCAGGCAATCAGCGCCGCAGTCGCCGGGGGAGTGGTTTGCGACTCCACTCGGGCGTTATCTGCTCGAGTGCGAGCACCGCTACGTCGACCATGCAGTCGCCGACGTATTCGGCTTCAACGCGTTGCAGCTCGGGCTGCCCGGGCACGATTTTCTGCGCGCGAGCCGCATTCCGCTCAAGTGCATGATCGCGCCATCCGGCCCGGTTGCGCTGCGCGCCGATTTTCGCGATCTGCCGATCGCGAGCAACAGCATCGATCTGCTGTTGCTGCCGCACGCGCTTGAATTCAGCGAGCATCCGCATCAGATCCTGCGCGAGGTGCAGCGCGTATTGATGCCCGAGGGCCATGCCGTCATCGCATGCTTCAATCCGTGGAGCCTGTGGGGACTGCGGCGCATCTTCAGCCGCGCGCGCGACGCGTATCCGTGGTGCGGGCGCTTCATCAACCTGCCGCGGCTCAAGGACTGGCTGGCGTTGCTCGAGCTCGAGATCGTCGCCGGCCGGATGGGCTGCTATCTGCCGCCGTGCTCGCAGGACAAATGGCTCGAGCATTTCCGGTTCATGGAAGCGGCCGGCGACCGCTGGTGGCCGATCGCAGGCGGCGTCTACTTCCTGCACGTGGTGAAACGCGTGCGCGGCATGCGAGTCATCATGCCGATGTGGCGCGAACAGCTCGCGCGCAAGCGCAATCTCGCGGTGGTGCCCAAGGCGAACGACGGCGACGAGCCGATCGCCGCGCGCGAATCGATC
>JACPTJ010000458.1 GCA_016192835.1 Betaproteobacteria bacterium | reverse complement strand
CGCGGCCGCGCACGCCGCCGCTGTCGAACAGCGCCGGTTTATGCCGGCTGGCTTCCTGGAAAAGCCGTTCCCCGACTTCCCGCACCTCAGCCTCGAATTCTGCCTGCGCCGGCGCCATACGGCCTCCCTTGAAACAGGGTATTGGAGTTTGACCCGGTGCCGACAGCGGAATTCCACGCGTGTTTTCCTAATTGGACTGTGTTATTAATGTTTAGATCCTCGCACGTAGAGTTTCCCGCACCAGGGGCATTGCGGAAGACTTCGAGCGATGGCCCGCGCCAGGCGAAAGCGCGCGGTGGCGATCGACCACGGGATGTGCCGCTGCATCGGCGCGAGCCCCGCGCGGGTGGAAGCCTTCGGGTACGGGAGGCGCTTTGAGTCGAGCGGAGTTTTTTTTACTGCCGGAGAGGTGCTCCAGCATGAGAAATCCATAGGCAGCGATGCACAGGCTCGCATGATGATGAAAGCCACGCCAATTGCGCCCTTCCATTTTGACGGTGCCCACCAGCTCCTTGAAGGAGATGCTCTCGGGCAGGGTGGACAGCCAGTAGCGCGTGGGCTGGGCTTCGCCTTTGGGCCATTCGATGAGCAGCCATTCTTCCTCACGGGGGCGATCGGCGTGCGCGGCGCGCACGCGTACCCGCGCGAAGCGCGAGCGCAGCGCTGCGTTGGTGCCTTCACGCCAAGTCATAGTGCAATAGCTCGTGCGCGGCAGTGCCTGCGCCAGTTCGAGTACGCCGATCGGCTGGTGAGTTTCATCACGCAGCACCCGCGTGCGGCGTCGACCACGGACCGGCTTAACCGGGGTGGGCGCCGGTTGATGTTGCTCCCACCAAACCGCCGTTGCGGGGCGTATCCCCACCGCGTAAGGCAGGCCGTGTGCCGAGAGCCGATCGCGCAACGCCGCTTCATCGCCATAGGCCGCATCGACGAGCACCGGACCGCGCGGGATCCCGGCAGCGAGCGCCGCTTCGATCTGCGCCCAGGCCAGCTCGCCCTTGGTCGCAAAAGCAATCTCCTTCGGCACGCCCGCAAGCTCGCGTCGCGGTTTGTCTTTGGCCCACTCCTGCGGCAGATACAGCCGATAGTCCAGCGGCACACTGCCCTCGGCGGTGGCCAGCGACAAGCTCACTGCCACTTGGCAGTTCTCGGTCTTGCCCAACTGCCCACAGTATTGGCGCGCCACACCCACCGAGTGCTTGCCATACTTACGAAAGCCCGTGTCATCCAGAATCCAGAAACAGCCCGCCTGTCCTGCTTCGCTCAGCACCGGCACCACTTCGCGCGCCACCGCCGCGAGCAACGCCTTATCGCTCCACTCGGAGTCGGCGACCAGGTGATGCATCGATTGATGCGCCGAGGGCACATTCTGCGGATGGACCCGCGCCGCCATCGGCTCCACGCTCTTGCGCGGTCCCGGCAGCATCAGTCCCCGCAGATACCAGCGCGCTGGCGTTGCCCGATCCGCGTGCCCCAGTGCCTCGATCATTACATCCGCATAGCGTTCGAATCGCGATTCCACACGGTTACCCATGGCGCACCTCCAAGGTCACATGAAGATGCTGCGATAATACCCTGTTTTATAACACAGTGCAACTAAGGAGGTGACGGTTATAACTAGACGATGGCAGGACTGGGTTAATATGCTATTAGGCTTAGGGTTTTTTGTTTCGCCATGGGTCTTGCAGTCGACAAGGAGGGAACATGATGAAACCCGCATCCAACGCATTTCGCAGTACGTTCCACCGGTGTATGGCGCTCGCGGCGCTGACGATTGCCACCGCTGCCGGGGCCCAGGAATATCCGCACCGGCCGATCCGCATCGTCGTGCCGTTTCCCGCGGGTGGCCTGGTTGATACGGTTGCGCGGCATGTTGCGTCCAAGCTCGCCGACGCGCTCGGTCAACGCGCTCTGGCCGTGGTTGTCGACAACCGCGGGGGGGCCGGGGGATCCCTCGGCACCGAGATGGTCGCGAGGTCCGCTCCGGACGGCTATACACTGCTGATGGTGGTCGATACGCATGCGGTCAACCCGCATATCTACCGGAGCCTGCGCTACAACATTTTCACCGATCTTGCGCCGATCTCGCTGGTCGTCAAAATTCCTCTCGTAATTGTGGCCCATCCGTCGCTGCCGGCGGATTCCATCAAGGAGCTGGTGGCCCTGGCGAAAAGCAAACCCGGCGCGTTGAGCTACGCATCAGCGGGAGGCGCCGGGACTGCCGGCCATCTCGCTGCCGAGCAGTTCAAGCTGCTCGCAGGCATCGACATGGTGCACGTGCCCTATAAAGGGGGCGCGCCCGCCATCGCCGACCTTCTGGGCGGGCAGGTGCAGCTGTCGTTCATCGCGACCAGCGTCACCGTCCCGCACGTGCGTGCGAACAAGCTCAAAGCGATTGCGTTGAGCGGGAGCCGGCGTTCGGCAGCCCTTCCCAACGTGCCCACTACAGCTGAATCCGGATTTCCCCAGCTGGATACCGGCGCCTGGGTCGGTTTCCTCGCGCCTGGCGGAACGCCCGCGCCTATCGTCTCCCGGCTCTCGCGCGAAGTCGCCAACGTCCTCAAGGACCCCGACATCAGAGGCAAGCTGACCGAACAGGCGATGGACATCGTCGCGAGCACGCCGGCCGAGTTCGGGGCATTTGTCCGTTCCGAGCACGACAAGTGGGGCAAGCTGATCAAGGATGCGAATCTCAACATCGCACAGTAGCAACGTAATGCAAAACCCTGGTAACCGTTCGTGTTGAGCGTAGCGGAGCAAAGTCGAAACATGAACGCACCAACGGATTAAATTCGTTGCTGCACCCTTCGACCAAGCTCAGGACAGGCTTCGACTCCGCGTCTTCGGCGCTACGCTCAGTGCGAACGGGGTCTTGCACCAGCCTGCCAGGGAACTGGCAGCTCAGCTGGCGAACGCGGGCAGAACCTCTTCGCCAAAGCGCTGCACGTAGCGTGCCGGATCGGGGCCGCCGCTGAAGCTGAAACACAGGTTGCGAACGCCGGCCTCGCGTAGCGCAGCGATTTTGCCGCGGCAGTCTTCCGGCGTGCCGGCGATCGCGAAGCGATCGAGCAGGTAGTCGGTGATGCCCAGCCGTGATGCGAGGTGGTAGTTGGATGTGTGTCCAGGCACGAGATGCTCGCCATACTGATACTCGCGCAGCAACTGGCCGACTTTTCCGGCCACCGCCGGTGGAATGCGCTTGGTGGCGGGATTCCCGCGCAGCACGTAAGGGTCGCCGAGAGTACGGAATGGCAGGACTTTGTCGACGACGCTGTAGGCGAGTTCTGCCAACTCGGCGGCCAGATATTGGTCCTCGACCTCCTTCGCTGCCTTGAACAACGCGGTGGTAGCCATCATGTTGGCGTGCTTGAAAACGCCGCCGTTCTCCCTGTCTCCGACGAAGTATTCTCCGCTCCCACCACGCTCTGACAGCTCACCGTACTTGACGGGCGAGCAAAGCCTGAGTCCGTGCGGCGTGAGTAGCACCCGCT
>JACPTJ010000457.1 GCA_016192835.1 Betaproteobacteria bacterium | reverse complement strand
TGTTTGCAAATGCTGCGGCTTACATCTTCCAGCCGTAGGCGATGCCGAGAGAGTTTTGGTACATCTTGAGGGTTTCAGTGCCGCCGACGCCCAGCAGTGCCGATGCGGAAGGTCCGGTAACCGAATTGCTGAACGCATGCATGTAGGAAACGGTAAGCTCGGACTTGTTCTGCAGGATCCAGGTTGCTCCCAGCGTGAGGTGGCGCTCGACCACGCCTGGCGCGATAATGTTGAAGGTTACGCTGTCGATGTCGTCGCGAACGGGCGACCTTCCGTAATTGTACCCGGCGCGCAGCGTGAGGTTCTTACTGTATTCGTGTTCAAGGCCCAGCTTGAACGCGGTCTGGTCCCGCCAGTTGAAGCCGGAACCATTGGCCGAGCCAAGCGGGTTGGCAGGTGGCGCCGACAGACTGTTGGTAACCCCGTTCGCAATGGACTTCACGTCGCTATAGTTGATTTGCTGGATGTCAAATGCCACTGTGACACGGGGCGTGGCTTTAACCGCGATGCCGACGTTGTAATTCTCGGGAATGTCGAAACCACCCTGCTCGGCAAAGAGGCCCCGGTACTTGTCGAATTTGCCCATGCGCATCTTTGGGGCATACGCGGCACCCAGCGTAACCGTGTTGGAAATCTTCCCCATCCAGCCGATGCGCACGCCCCAGCCGGTGGAACTGTCATAACCCTTGTCGGTCACGTCCGCAGCGCTGCTGGAGAAACCGGTGAACGCCTGCAGCCCGTCCACTTTGAACCGTTGATAAGCCAGCAATGGGGAAACGCCGACGGAGTGGTTGGGACTGAGCTTATAGGCCAGTGTTGGCGCGACGATGAGCTGCATCATGTCCACACCGAGCCTGCCGCAGCCGAACAGGATGTTTGCCGGTGCCGCGGCACCGCATAGCGCGGGATTGAAGTTCGAGCCGGCGACACCATTATCATCATTGAAATCGGTATTCATGCCGCCGTTGCCGTAGACCGTGACACCCAGCGACAGATTGGGATTGATCATCTTGTTGTACCCGAATTCCGGGATGATGAAGTAATGGCTGTCGCTGTCCACGCTGTCGTTGTAAATGCCACCGAAACCGGCACTACCCTGCCGTGACACCGAGCGGCGCGGACTGAACAATTCAGCGCCGAAATCGATGCGGTTCCCGACAAATACCATCTTGGCCGGATTGACCGCGCCGCCAAATGCGTCTTCGGCAGTGGCAGTGGCAGCGCCCGCCATGCCTTTGGCTTTCATGCCGTAGCCGTGCGAAAAGTAACCGTTGGTGGCAAACGCGAATGCCGGTGCGCAGCACGCGGCAACTACAGCGAGCTTGATACCGTTTTTCAGCTTCATGGTCTCCCCCTTACCTGATGTTGCGTTGCGATCAAATATACAGGCTGACGTCGGCGTCCTTCGCCATCGGCAAGAACGTCGCCGCGCCGCAGTATTCCTTCACTTCGGGTATGAACTCGCTGCGGTCGTAGCCGAACAGGTCGACCGTCATCTGGCACGCGATCATGTTGACGCCGGCCTCGAGCGACAGGCTGCGCAACTCCTCGATGCCGGCAACGCCGGCGTTCTTGATCGTCTGCTTCATGAAGCTGGTCGCCATCGACTCGAATCCGGGCACCGTGGCCTGGATCAGGTTCGGGATGTTCCACTGGATGCCGCGAAACCATTTCGGGCCGAACGGCATTTTCATCGGCATCGCGGGGTTGCCGAGCGGGCTCACCTGCGCGTCCATTTTCTTCTTCAGCAGATTGAGACCGTAGAAAGTGAAGAATATCGAGACATTCCAGCCGAGCGCCGCGGCGGTCGAAGCCAGGATGAAAGGCGGATAAGCCCAGTCGAGCGTGCCCTTGGTCGCGATGATGGTCATCGAGGGCGTGCGGGCTGCTTCGATCTCGGCCAGCTTCTGCGGCAGCAGCGCGTCCAGGCGCTCGCTGACCAGCTTGTCGAGCGTGGCGACGTCAAGGTTCATTACCGTTTCCCCTATGGCCCGCGGACAGCCGCCCGTTATCCGTTCCGGCCGTGTTGCGGTGGCCGGATAAGTTTCATACGATCGGTACGCTTGCCGCTTTGACTGCAATCAATGGTAAGCTATATTAGAAAATTATAAAACAATAATTTATAGATGCAAGCAAAATTTTTTGATGAAAGCGAAGCAGTGCAACATTGGACTTGATCCAAATCAACATCGATTTTCCTCCCGCATTTAGAGTGAATCCCGGGAGCAGGCATGGAACTACTCGATTTTGCACGTGGCCCGGCGCTCGCCGCAGCGCTCGCGATCATGTTTGCCGGCATCGCATGGCGGCTCTTCGGGATCTTCCGCCTCCCGGACCAACCCGATTATTCCGCGCCGCGCAGCACCGCGCTGTGGGCTGACTGGACGCTGCGCAGCGACGGTTACGAGGCGACCAACTTCGGCATGTTGTCCGGCAATTCACGGTGGCAGAAAGACTCGACGCTGCGGATCATCAACGCCGCGATCGCGTGCGGTGCGCGGACGGTGATACTGCCGGAATGCGGTCACGCCTATGGCGCGTTGCGCTGGCAGGGCGCCAATATGTACGGCAAGCCGCTGCCCTTCGAGACACTGCATATCTCCGAGTTCCTGGCCGCAAGCGTCAGGAGCGGCAAGCTCAGATTGCGGAAGCTGGACAAATCGCTCACTTTCCACGATCCTTGCCAGGTATCCCGCCGCGGCGGCGCGACGCAGGCACCGCGCGAGGTGCTCAAAGCATTTGGCGTGGACTTGCGTGAAATGCCGGGCAGCGGCGATTTCAACTGGTGTTGCGGCGGCGGCGGGGGAGGAGTGGTGACGATCCATCGCGCCGACCCGCTGCGTTACCGGGCATTCGAGATCAAAATGCGGCAGATCGATGCCACCGGAGCCGAGTTGGCCGTAACGAGCTGCGCGAACTGCCGCCAGAGCTTCGACGACGGTCAGGCGCATTTCAAGTGGGACCGGACCATGGGCAGTCTGCTCGAGACGGTCGCCGCCAATCTCGCCGGGCAAGCGCAATGAGCGGCACGGGCCGGCGGGCACGGGGTTGCAGCAGGAAGTTGTGAATTATCACGCGCGGATCGCGCGAGGAGGAACAGCATGGCAAACAAACTGATGATCGTGATGGTCAATACCGACCCGAGGGACGGTCCGGAACTGGGAGCGCCGTTTTTCCAGGCGACGGTGGCCGCGGCGATGGAATACGAAGTGGAAGTCATCCTGACCGCGCGCGCGGGCGAACTCGCCGTAAAGGGTGTGGCGGAAAAGCTGTTCGTGAAGCCGGGATCGCCAAAAAGCGTCTACGACTTCATCAAGGACGCCCACGAGGCAGGCGTTCATTTCAAAGTATGCACGCCGACCCTCGATCTGTGGGGCAACGATCTGATCCCCGAAATCGAGGAAACGGTGGGCGGCGCCTACGTCATTCAGCAGGCGATGGATGACGACGTGGTGACTTTCACTTACTGAGTATTACGAAACCGGATGACAGTCCGGTTTCGCTCGACGCTCCCCTCGCCCTCCGGGAGAGGGGTTGGGGGTGAGGGATCGAGCGATATAACGCAGTTACGTAAAGCTCGATATGACGCTGGCGCCCCTGCGGTCGCGCGGCTAAACTGCGCTGGCCATGAACGCCGCCCACCGCCCGATCCGCAGCTTTGTGCTGCGCCAGGGACGCGTCTCCAACGCGCAGCAACGCGCCCACGCGGCATTGCTGCCGAAGTTCGGAATTCCATACGCGGCACACCCCGTCGATCTCGACCAGGTGTTTGGCCGCAGCGTGCCGAAAGTGCTCGAGATCGGTTTCGGCATGGGCGAGACCACCGCTACCCTCGCCGCGCAGCACCCTGAGAACGATTACCTCGGCATCGAAGTGCACACGCCCGGCGTCGGCAGCCTGTTGAAACGCATCGCCGAGCTTGGCCTCGGAAACGTTCGCATCATCCAGCACGACGCGGTCGACGTGCTGCGCGACATGATCGCGCCGGCAACGTTCGACGCGGCGCACATCTTTTTCCCCGACCCGTGGCCGAAAAAACGCCACCACAAGCGGCGGCTGATCCAGCCGCCGCTCGTTTCGTTGCTCTGTGAACGGATGAAGCCCGGTGCGCACATTCACGTCGCGACGGACTGGCAGGATTACGCCGGGCAGATACTCGCCGTGATGTCGGCCGAACCGCGGCTCGTCAACACCGCGCCAGGTTACGCGCCGCGGCCTGACTACCGGCCGCAGACCAAGTTTGAGACTCGCGGGCTCAAGCTCGGGCACGGCGTGTGGGACGT
>JACPTJ010000456.1 GCA_016192835.1 Betaproteobacteria bacterium | reverse complement strand
TGCCGGATGGTGCGCAAGCGCACCCTACACCGAAAATAATGTAACTCTTGAAGTGGAACTGGAATTAAGCAAGGCGCTGGCACTCATCGTTCATCATTCCGTGCCGTCGGCGGCTCGCCCGGTTCCGGCGCGGACTCGAAGTCGTCTTTGCTGTCCGGCGCCGGGATGCGGTAATTTTCATTCGCCCACGCGCCAAGGTCGATCAACCGGCAGCGTTCGGAGCAGAAGGGGCGATAGCGGTTGGCGGCGTCCCACACCACGTTTCTGCCGCATTGCGGGCAAGCAACAAGGCGTCCCTTCATTATCCCGGTGACTGCGGTCAGAGATTGCAGAAGGTCAAATCGAACTTGACGTTCGATTCGATGACTTTCGGGCGCTGCCCGCCTTCCTGCGTGGTAAAGCGGATGTTGAGCGCGTACTTGTTGGCGCTGATTTCGGGAACGCAGTGAAATTCGGGGTTCAGCCGGATGCGCAGCATTTGCGCGACGCGACCGGCCATCATCAGCTGGAAAGTGCCGAGGACCGCGGTCTGGGCCGAAACCTTGCCGCTTTCGCGCAGCAGCCGCAACACGATCGCGAGGCCGTCCCGGATGGACAGAAACGGCGCGAGCCAGATCTCGAGGTCATGTCGGCGCTGCACGGTCCCCTGGTGCAGCCAGTAATGATATGACGGGAGGTCGAACTCGCACACCCCGCCGGGTATGTTGGTGCGCTGTTTGATGCTCATCAGCCATTCGTTCTCGCGCAGCTCCTGACCGATCTTGCCCGACATCTGAAACAGCTTGGATGAGGTGCGGTCGATCTCCAACAGGATGCCGTCGAGCGCTTTCTGGGAGATTTCGGGGTTTTCGCGCAGCGCCTCGAGCGCGTGCTTCTGGCGCTCGAGTTCCTGCAGCAGGTCGGATTTGAGGTCGGCGCGCCCCGCGACCTCGAGTATCTCGAACAGGCACAGCAGGGCGACGTGATGTTCCTGCGGATCGGTCTTGGCGGTGAAATATTGCGCCCGCTCGTACAAATCCTCGAGACGCAACAGGGTGCGGATACGCTCGCTCAACGGATATTCGTAGCTGATCACGGCACGTGAGGATGCGCGGGCGTAGTTGCGATGCGGCTAATTGTTCTATAAAACCTGAAAAAAATAAAGACCTTATTTCAACTATTGACGGCGGATGACGGGTCTAACCGGGGCTGGAACCCTGTTTGGCGAGTTCGAGATAGCGGCCGTGCAGCGCGACCACGTCGGCGCGTAGCGCGGTGAGGCCGGTTTCGTTGCGCACGACGTCATGGGCATGCCCGAGGCGCTCGGCGCGGCTTACCTGGCTCGCCATGATCGCCTGCGCGGCTTCGGGAGTGAACCCGTTACGCTGTATTACGCGCGCCATCTGCTGCTGCTCGCTGCAGTCGATCACGAGGATGCGCTGCGCGAGGTCGCGATAGGCGCCGGTTTCGATCAGCAGCGGCACGACGATTACGATATAAGGTGCATGCGCGGCGCGCACTGCAGCATTGACCTCGGCGCGTATCATCGGATGCAGTATCGCTTCGAGTTTCTTTTTTGCCGCCGGGTCGGAAAAAACCAGTTGCCGCATGCGGTCGCGGTCGAGCGCGCCGTCCCCTCGCAGGTAACCCGCACCGAACTGCTCGCCGATCGCGCGCGCACCGGGTTGTCCTGGCGCAGTCAGACGATGCGCGATTGCGTCGGTATCTATGATGGCGGCGCCGAGCTCCCCGAGAATCGCGGCGGCGGTGCTCTTGCCGCTGCCGATACCGCCGGTGAGAGCGATGACTAGCGGCATCGGGCTACAACGTCTGCAGATAGTATTGGATCAGCGCATCGCCCCAGAACATCGCGGCGAGGCCGCCCAGCACCAGGTACGGCCCGAACGGAATGGGAACGTTGCGCCCGTGGCGCGCAAAAACAATCAGCGAGATGCCGACGATCGCGCCGACGAAAGACGACAGCAGGATCACCACCGGCAACATTTTCCAGCCCAGCCACGCGCCGATTCCGGCGAGCAGCTTGAAGTCACCGTAGCCCATGCCTTCCTTGCCGGTCGCAAGCTTGTAGGCCCAGAATACGCTCCACAGTGCGAGGTAGCCGGCGGCCGCGCCGATCACCGCGGAGGGCAGATCGACAAACAATCCCCCCAGGTTAACGAGCAAGCCGGTCCAGATCAGCGGCAGCGTGATGTCGTCGGGCAGATAGAAAGTGTCGAGATCGATGAAGGCGAGCGCGATCATCGCCCAGACAAAGAAAAGCGCGGCAAGCGCCTGCCAGCTAAAACCATAACGCCAGACGACGTACCCGGAGAGCGCGCCGGTCAACGCTTCGACGATGGGATAGCGCGGCGAGATCCGGCCTTTGCACGCCGAACACCGGCCGCCGAGCACGAAGTAGCTCACGACCGGAATGTTCTCGAGCGCGGTGATCCGGTGGCCGCACGACGGGCATTGCGAACGCGGCACCGCCAGGTTGTAGCGCGGCTCGGGCGCGGGTTCGTGGCCGGTGTGCTCTGCAAACTCGGCGCGCCACTGGCGCTCGAGCATTTTCGGCAGGCGATGAATGACGACGTTCAGGAAACTGCCGACCACCAGCGAAGCGAGGACAATGGTAATGACGAGCAGCGCGGGGTGGGCCTGGAAGGCTTGCAGCATCAAACGGCCTGGCCCATCTTGAAGATCGGCAGGTACATCGCCACCACCATGCCGCCGATCAGCGTGCCGAGCACCACCATGATGACCGGTTCCATCAGGCTCGACAGCGCTTCGACTGCGTCGTCGACCTCGGCCTCGTAAAAGTCGGAGACCTTGGCCAGCATGCTGTCGAGCGAACCGGCTTCCTCGCCGATCGACACCATCTGCAGCACCATGTTGGGGAACACCTCGGCGTTCTGCATCGCGGCCATCAGGCTCGAGCCGGTCGAAACCTCCGCCTGTATCTTCTTGGTTGCAACCCAGTATTCGTAGTTGCCGGCGGCGCCGGCTACCGAATCGAGCGCTTCGACCAGCGGCACGCCGGCGGCGAACATCGTCGACAGCGTGCGCGTCCACCGGGCGATCACCGCCTTGCGCACCAGTGACCCGAAAATCGGCATGCGCAGCGCGAGGCGGTCCATGACGATCTGCACCGCCTTCGAGCGCTTCCAGGTATAGAGGAATCCCCACACCCCGCCGATGGTGACGCCGAAGATCAGGTACCAGAACTGGACGAAAAAGTCCGAGACCGCCATCACTACCAGCGTCGGCGCAGGCAGATCGGCGCCGAAACTTGCGAATACCGTCTTGAACGCAGGGATCACGAAAATCATGATCACCGCCGTGATGATGAACGCGACGGCGATGATCGCAACCGGGTAGAACAGCGCTGACTTGATCTTGCTCTTGATCGCGAGGATTTTTTCCTTGTAGGTCGCGAGGCGGTCGAGGAGCGTGTCGAGAATACCGGCCTGCTCGCCGGCGCCGATCAGGTTGCAGAACAGCGCGTCGAAATAGAGCGGGAACTTTTCGAATGCGGTCTTGAGGCTGGAGCCGGTCTCGATCGACATCTTGATCTCCGCCAGGAGCTTGCGCACCGCCGGGTTGTTGTGCCCCTTGCCGACGATGTCGAACGCCTGCAGCAGCGGTATGCCGGATTTCAGCATCGTCGCGAGCTGGCGGGTAAACAGCGTGATGTCCTTCTCGCTGACGGCTGTGCTCCAGCCCTGCTTCACCTTCTTGACCTTGATGATCTTGATGCCCTGGCGGCGCAGCGTAGTGTTGACGACCACTTCGGCATTTGCGGTCATCTCACCGCGCAGGGTTTTACCGGCCTTGTCGGTACCGATCCAGGAAAAAGTAAATTCCTTGCCGGTCTTCTTCGCTGCGGCGCTTGCAGTAGCCATCAAACGTTCCTCATAAACCCAATCGAACCAATCGGTTAGCTTGCAAAGCTGCACTCATCATGCCTTTGCGGAGCGGCTTTGTAAAGCCGCCGTGGCCGGGCTACCGGCCACTGGCCGAATTCACGCCCTGGGCGGCCGGCGCAGGCAGGCGTACCGCCTTGACCGCACGGTCCTGGGTTTGCACGATTTCCATCATGTGCCCGGCAAGCTTGAGGCTGGTGCCGGGTTCCGGTATGTCCTGCAGGTGTTCCATGATCAAGCCGTTGAGCGTTTTCGGCCCGTCGAGCGGGAAACGGTAGCCCAGCTTGCGGTTCAGCTCCCGCAGCAGACTGCCGCCCTCGACCAGATAAGTGCCATCCGCCTGCCGGTGGAAGCGCGTCGACTGCAGCGGTGAATGCGTGGCGAATTCGCCGATCAACTCTTCAACGATATCCTCCAGCGTGAGCAGCCCCATCAACTCGCCGTATTCGTCGACCACGAAGCACAGGCGGTCCTGGTGCTCCTGGAACTGCTGCAATTGCGTGAACAGCGGCGTTCCCGACGGAATGAAATACGGCTCGCGCATGATCTCGCGCAATTGGCTGGCGGTGATTTCCTGGTGCTGGCTCACGGCAAGCAGCTTGCGCACGAGGATGATGCCGATGATGTTATCCGGTTGGCCTTGATACACCGGCAGCCGTCGGTGATAGGCCGTGGCGATCTGCTGCCGCAAAACCTCGGGTGAGGCGTCGATATCGAGCGCCTCGATCTGGTTGCGCGGGGTCATCACATCGTCGACCGTGATGCTCTCGAGATCGAACAAATTGAGCAGGATGCTCAGGTGCTTTTTCGGCATGAAGTTCGAGGATTCGAGCACGATTGCCCGCAGTTCCGCGGGCGAGAGGGGTTCCGGAACCGCGTCCGGTTTGATGCGCAGCAGCTTGAGAATCGGCCTCAACAGAGCGTCGGTGGACGCCGACAGCAAATGCACGAATGGCGCGGACGCGATCGCAAGCGCCCGCATGGGCCACGCGGCCAGTCGGGCAATTCTTTCCGAGTTGTGCTGGCCGAGCCGCTTGGGAACGATTTCGCCGATCACGATGGACACGTAAGTCACCGAGATCACGACGATGGCGGTGGCCACGATACTGCCCGTCCGCGGATCGACGCCGAAGGACCCGAGCCAGTTTGCGAGCGGCGCAGCGAGCGCTGCCTCGCCGTAAATCCCGCTCAGTAATCCGATGGAGGTTATGCCGATCTGGATCGTCGACAGAAATCGCGTCGGCTCCTCCCGCAGCCTGACGGCCGTCGCGGCCAGCACGTCGCCGCCTTTGGCCAGCGTCGCTAAACGGGGCTTGCTCGCGGTGAGCAGCGCAATCTCCGACATCGCGAACAGGCCATTCAGCAGAATTAGGCAGAGCAGTATCAGCGCTTCCATGGATTCACCTTCACAGGCCAGTTCCGCGGCGGTTATCGAAGCCGCCGCACTCGCGGCGCTCAGCCGCGGCCGAGGATGACTTCGAGCACGAACTTGCTGCCGACGTAAGCAAGCACCAGCATCAGGAACCCGGTCAATGTCCAGCGCACGGCGATACGCCCGCGCCAGCCGTAAAGCTGCCTGCCGCCGAGCAACGCGGCGAATATGAACCAGGACAGGATGCCGAACACGGTCTTGTGGTTGAAGCGCATCGCCTTGCCGAACAATTCCTCGGTAAATACGATGCCGGTCGCGAGCGTCAGCGTCAGCAGTATGAAGCCGGCGGTGATGATGCGAAACAGCAGAGTCTCCATGGTCAGCAGCGGCGGCAGCTGGTGCAGCGCCGCCGGCAGCTCACCGCCGTGCAGACGGCGCTCGAGCAGCGCCATCAGCAATACGTGCAATGACGCGATCGTGAACAGGCTGTAGGCGAGCATCGAAATCAGCAAATGCACCCGGAATGCAACGAGCTCGGTGTTGGGCAGCGTGGACGCCGGGGGCAACAGCACCGGCAGCAACGCGCAGACGGCCGCGACCGGCATCACCATCGCCTGCAGGCCCTCGATGTTGTAGAACAGGTTGCCGAGCCAGTAGATCGCGACCGTGAGCCAGACGATGGTCGACATCGCGTTGCCGACGCCGAGACGCACGCCGTCGCCGGCAAACATCGAGTCGTAGAGCAGCATTGCATGCAACGCCAGCGGCACGAGTACCGCCAGCTGCTCGAGCATTTTCGATTCGGCCCGGAGCCCCGCGGGGCGCGCCGCGACCACCCAGCGGGTGCGCCAGAAGTACACGGCAAGCGCCGCGTACATCAGCGAGGTGATCGGATAGAATACGGCGTTCGCCATAATCGTTGCCCAAGAATCCTGACACCCTGAAACACGTGTGCGTTGCGGGGTGGCGGGGTTCCAAGTTTACACCAGCGGCGAGCCACCCGGCCCCATCGACCAAAGCAAGGATACGGCATGTTTGAAAGTCTGACAGGACGCCTGTCGCAGGTCATCAAGACGCTGCGCGGCGAAGCGCGGCTCACCGAGGCCAACATCCAGGACGCGCTGCGCGAGGTGCGCATGGCGCTGCTCGAGGCCGACGTCGCGTTGCCGGTGGTCAGGGACTTCATCGCGCAGGTGCGCGGACGCGCGCTCGGCCAGGAGGTGCTGGGCAGCCTGACGCCGGGCCAGGCGCTGGTCGGCATCGTGCATCGCGAGCTGATTGCCCTGATGGGCGAGACCAGTGCCGGGCTCGATCTCGCCACCACGCCGCCGGCGGTAATCCTGATGGCGGGTCTGCAGGGCTCGGGCAAGACCACCACCAGCGGCAAGCTTGCGAAAATGCTGCGCGAGCAGATGAAAAAGAAAGTCCTACTCGCGAGCTGCGACGTCTACCGGCCGGCGGCGATCGAGCAGCTCAAGACGCTTGCCGCGCAGGTCGAGTGCGATTTTTTCCCGTCCGCGGCCGGTCAGCAGCCGGTCGATATCGCGGCTGCCGCGCTCGATTTCGCGCGGCGGCATTACCACGACGTGCTGATCGTCGACACTGCGGGGCGGCTCGCGATCGACACGGAAATGATGCGCGAGATCACGGAACTCAGCACCGCGCTCAAGCCGGTCGAGACGTTGTTCGTGGTCGATTCGATGCAGGGTCAGGATGCGGTCAACGTCGCGAAAGCATTTGCCGACGCGCTACCGCTGACCGGCATCGTGCTCACCAAGCTCGACGGCGACGCGCGCGGGGGCGCGGCGCTGTCGGTGCGCCACGTCACCGGCAAGCCGGTCAAGTTCGCGGGCGTCGGCGAGAAGCTTGCCGGACTCGAAGCGTTCCACCCCGACCGCATGGCTTCGCGCATCCTCGGCATGGGCGACGTGCTTGGGCTGATCGAAGACGCGCAGCGCACGGTCGATCACGGCGAGGCCGAGAAATTCGCGAAGAAGATGAAGTCGGGCAAGGGCTTCGACCTCGAGGATTTCAAGCAGCAGATCGGCCAGATGAAAAAAATGGGCGGGGTCGCGGCGCTGCTCGACAAGCTGCCCGGCCAGCTCGCGCAGGTCGCAGGCAACGCGCAGATGGACGATAAGCAGATGAGGCGCTTGGAAGGCATCATCAACTCGATGACCCCGCAGGAGCGCACCAAACCCGAATTGATCAAGGCTTCGCGCAAGCGCCGCATCGCCACCGGCGCCGGCGTCTCGGTGCAGGAAGTCAACCGCCTGCTCGCCCAGTTCGAGCAGGCGCAGAAAATGATGAAAATGATGGCCAAAGGCGGCATGGCGAAAATGATGCGCTCGATGAAAGGCATGTTGCCGGGACGGCGTTAGCTAAGCTCTCGTAGGGCGCAGCTTTAGCGCGCCATCAACCCGGCGGCAATTATTCGGCGCGATGAATCTACGCCCTACGGTGGAAGCGGGTTTCCTCTCCCCCGATCACGGGGGGGAGCCAGCACAGCGAGGGAACACTCCCTCTCCCGCCTGGGCGGGAGAGGTGCGCCGGAGCGTGGAGCAGGGACCCGTTTACGGGATGCGACCGTGAAGGCGC
>JACPTJ010000455.1 GCA_016192835.1 Betaproteobacteria bacterium | reverse complement strand
CGGTGCTGCTGCGTCATCCTGAAAACCCGGTGAGCGAGCCCGATCTCAAGTCCGCGATCCACACCTTGATGCTGAAGCTCGAACGCAGTGGCGCGCATATTTACATTCCGCGCGCCGATCACGACTATGCGATCACAGTCGGTCTGCGCATGCTGACGCTGCGCCGCGTGGTGATGGCGCGTGACGGGCTCTATGCCGTCGCGCGCGGGCAGCTCGATCTGCTCGGCTATTACGCCAACTCGATCGCCCATCTGGTCGAGCGGGCGGACGGCGCGCCGGAGCGTGGAGCAGGGGCCCGTTTACGGGATGCGACCGTGAAGGCGCGCATAAGCACGCGGAGATCCGGCGCGTTGCATCCCGCTGCGGGGTCGCATCCATCGGCCAAGGCCGACGGAGCCTGCTCCGCCCTCCGCGGGCGCGCCGTCACCTGTTAGTATAGCCACCCGAAGACACGGAATGCGTGGAGCGCGCCCTGAGCCAAAATCGTGCCAGCGCATCGCGTGTTTCATTATGTTAGGCGCTCTAAGGAGAATCCAGTGAATGCCAACGAACGCATGACCGGTTCGATCGTCCACGACACGCCGGTAGCGGGGACGCAAAGCGGGGAGTACTGGGGCAGCGACGCGATAGCCGCGATGCTGCGCGTGCTTGACGTCCCGTATCTCGCGCTGGTACCGGGTTCGAGTTACCGCGGACTGCACGACAGCATCGTCAACTATCTCGGCAACCGCAATCCGCAGATGGTACTCGCGATCCACGAGGAGAGCGCGGTCGCGATTGCGCACGGCTACGCGAAGGTAACCGGCCGCATGATGGCGGCGGCCGTGCACGCGAATATCGGGCTGTTGCGCGCCCCGATGGCGATATACAACGCGTGGTGCGACCGCGCGCCGGTGCTTATCCTCGGAGCGACCGGCCCGTGGGACGCCATGAAGCGCCGGCCATGGATCGACTGGATCCACACCAGCGCCGACCAGGGCGGGCTCATCCGCAACTTCACCAAATGGGACAACCAGCCGGGGTCGCCGGAAGCGGCGATGGAAGCGCTGTTGCGCGCCGCGCAGATCGCGCAAACCGCGCCGCGCGGCCCGGTATATGTCAACTTCGAGGTGGCGATGCAGGAGGAAAAAATCGGGGCGATGCCGCCGCTGCCGAATGCGGCGCGCTACCCGGTGCCGCCGGCAGTGCGCCCGGCCGCCGAGCTCGTAGCGGCCGCCGCGAAGCTGCTCTCGGGGGCGAAGCGTCCTGTCATTCTCGCCGGGCGCTGTTCGCGCAGCCTGGACGGCTGGAAGGCGCGCGTGGCGCTGGCCGAAAAACTCAATGCGCCGGTGCTCACCAATTTCAAGCTCGCGGCGGCGTTTCCGACCGATCACCCCCTGCACGCCGCGCCGCCGGGAGCGTCTCTCACGCCGGGGGCGAGAGCGCTCGTTGGCGCGTCCGACGTAATTCTGGCGCTCGACTGGCTGGATCTTGCCGGTACGCTCAAGCAGGCCTACGAGGCAAAGCCGGTCGCGGCACAAGTGATTCAGGTTTCGTGCGATGCGCACAGCCATCGCGGCTGGAGCATGGATCATCAGGGCCTGCCGCCCGTCGATCTGTATCTGCTGTGCGAAACGGATGCGGCGGTACCGTTGTTGCTGGAAGCCACCGACGCGCGCAGAGCGAGCGCGGCACTGCCGGAGGCGCCGCAGTTGCCGCCGGTTCCGGATGCGGTATCGTTGCGCGGCGTAGGCGCCGCGCTCGAGGACGCGACGCGCGGGATCGATGTCTGCTACACGCGTTTCCCGCTTGGCTGGAACGGCGCGTACACGCAGTTTCGCCATCCTCTCGACTATATCGGCCATGACGGCGGTGCCGGCGTGGGTTCGGGTCCGGGCATGACGGTAGGCGCGGGGCTGGCTCTCAAAGGCAGTGGCCGGATTCCGATCGGGTTGCTCGGCGACGGGGATTTCCTGATGGGCAACACCGCCATCTGGACCGCCGCGCACTACCAGATCCCGTGCCTGATGATCGTGTGCAACAACCGCTCGTTTTACAACGACGAGCGCCACCAGGGGCGGATGGCCGTCCACCGCGGCCGGCCGGAGGAGAACCGCTGGATCGGTCTGCAGATCGGCGATCCCGATATCGACATCGCGGGGATGGCGCGCACGCAAGGCGCGCTCGGCATCGGCCCCGTGACGCAGTTGGCGGAACTGCGGCCGGCGATCGAACGGGGGATAGAGGCGGTTCGCGGCGGCCAGGTGTGCGTGATCGACGCGCGCGTGCTGCCGGGCTATGACCGCGGAGCCTGAGTTGCGGCGCACGCGCCTTAACAAGTCCTTTGTGACTTTTACCCTACACCTTGATTTGAAATAGCTATTATAGTTTGGTATCTTGCAGCATCAGCAGCGTTCAGATTCATCCTATCGGGAAAGGTGTTAGGTGGAAAAGCGCCGTAATGATTACGACGTGACCGACAGCGTCAAGACCACAGATCCTGACGCGGTCGCAGCAGAGGTTCGTCGTATCTACCTTGATTGGTACGAAAAACCCGGCGCCGACAGCCTGAATCAGCCGTTTGAGAATTTCGCTGTGCTCTACCGCGGCGAGCACCCGGATTACCATGCGTGCGATACCGGTTATCACGATATGCAGCATGTGCTGGACGTCACCTTGGCGATGACGCGACTGCTCGACGGATATCAGCGTGTCGGCCGGGAACGCCTCGACGAGCGCTTGTTCCGGCTGGGAATCATCCTCGCGCTGTATCACGACGTTGGTTATATCCGCAGTCGCAAGGACACGCGGCATCGGCAGGGCGCCGAATACACCTTGACTCATGTTTCGCGCGGCGGACTTTACCTGCGCAATTATCTGCCGCGCATCGGCATGGCGGACCTCGCGCCGATTGCGGCGCGCCTGGTGCACTTCACCGGCTTTGAAATACCGGTCGACAAGATCAGGCTGCCGGATCCTGTTTTCAAAGTCATCGGCAATCTGCTCGGCACGGCCGACATCCTGGGGCAGATGTCCGACCGCTGTTATCTCGAGAAATGCCACGAGCGGCTTTATCCGGAATTCGTCGCGGGCGGCATCGCAGTGCGCGATAACGGGAGCGGCGAGAAACAGGTGGTGTTCGAATCGGGCGCCGATCTGGTCCTGAAAACCCCGGGCTTTTACCAGCACGCTGAGCATCGTCTCGATAACGTACTCGGTTCTGCCCACCGTTACGCCGAGAAACACTTTGAAGGCAAGAACCTCTACGTCGAGGCGGTCGAGAATACCGTCAACTATGCGCGCACGCTCACCAAGACCGAAGATATGGCGCGGCTGCGGCGCCTTGCGCCGGAAGCGCCAGAAGCGCCAGAAGCGCCAGCCACAGAGCAGGTGAAACCGAAATCTGACTGACGGTGCCGTTCAGGCAACGGTCAGCACGATCTTGCCGATGTGCGCGCCTGACTCCATCAATGAGTGTGCCTTGGCGGCTTCGGCAAGCGGGAAAGCCGCGTGTACTACCGGCTTGATTCTGCCGGACTCGATCAGCGGCCAGACCCTGGCTTCCAATTCCTGCGCGATGCTCGCCTTGAAAGCGGGTGAGCGGGTGCGCAGGGTGGAGCCGGTATACGTCAGGCGCTTCAGCATGACCGGCATCAGGTTGAGCTCGACCTTCGAGCCGAGCGCGAAGGCCAGCTGAATGATGCGCGCGTCGTGCGTGGCGGCCTTGAAGTTGCGTTCGATGTTCGGGCCGCCGACGATGTCCAGGATGACATTCGCACCGCCTTCCTGGCGCAGGATTTCCACGTAGTCCTCCTGCCGGTAGTCGATCACGCGGTCGGCGCCGAGCTCGCGGCAGATCCTGCAGCGGGCTTCCGGGCTGTCGGTGGCGACGACTTTGGCGCCGAACGCCTTGCCGAGCTGGATCGCGGTCGTGCCGATGCCTCCGGCTCCGCCGTGGACCAGCAACGTCTCGCCGGCGGCGAGGCGGGCGCCCATGAAAACGTTGCTCCACACGGTGAAGAAGGTCTCCGGCAGACTGGCGGCATCGCGCAGCTCGATGCCCTTGGGGATCGGCAGGCAGTGACGCGCATCGACGGTGCAGTACTCGGCATACCCGCCGCCGTTGGTCAGAGCGGTCAACTGGTCGCCAATGGTCCAGCGCCGCACCTGATCGCCCGCAGCCACGATCGTGCCGGACACTTCAAGACCGGGCAGGTCCGGGGCGCCGGCCGGGGGCGGATAGAGCCCCTTGCGCTGCATCAGATCCGGACCGTTGACGCCTGCGGCCACGACTTTGATCAGCACTTCGCCGGCCAGGGGCCGTGGCAGCGGGCGGGTTGCAATGCGCAGTACCTCTGGTCCGCCCGGCGCGCTGATTTCCACCACCTGCATTTGCTGTGGCAATTCACGGCTCATTGAATTTTCCTCACGGGTTGCTTGCTCTGAACATGCGTATTCTTTCTTTCAGCCCCGGCATGCTGACCGACTGGACCAGGGCAGCCATGTCTGCGGCGCGCGTGTCCGCCACGGTCTGTTCATTGAGCCGCGCAGTGGCGGGGTACGTCAGGACGCCCGCTTCAGTGCGCGCGACGCTGATCAGCGCCGGCCATTCGGCTTGCGCTGCGCTGCGCGTGATGAACTTGAGCCGCAGCGCTTCTTCCGCGTCGAACGTCCTGCTCGTCGCCAGCACCTCGCGTGCGGCATCGGTGCCGATGCGGTTGGCGAGCCGGCGCGTGCCGAGCACGATGCCGAACCGCAATCCCGGCATGCGGAAGGTGGTGGCTGGCGCGGCAACGCGCTGGCTGCAGGCGCACACCAGATCGGACCCTGCGCCGAAATTCCTGCCGTGTGCGAGCACCAGGGTTGCGAATGGCGCATGGTAGAGCTGTTGCAGCAGGTGCTCGATGCGGATGAAACGCAGCACGAGGTCGCCTTCGGCCGCATCGAGATAGCCGGTGAAGTCGAAGCCGGCGCAGAAGTTGTCGCCGTTGCCATCGACGATCAGCAGCCGCGTGCCGTCGGTCCATGCATACTCGACTGCGTTGAGCAGCGCTTCGACCAGCGACGCGGACAACGCGTTCGACTTCTGCGGCCGGTTCAGCGTGAGATGCGTGACGTGGCCGTCGTGCTGGCGCAGTAACTCATTATCCATAGTGCTGCGATATACTAGCACGCGACCGGGGAGGAAGGTATGGCAAGAGCGAAAGGCATCAGGGAAGTTGCCTACGTCGACGTGCGCAACCATGCCGCAGCGGACGGGCTGCAGCCCGTCGCGTGGCACGATTGCGCCGGTGGCGGGCAGGTGGTGGTCGAGCGCGACATCGCGTATGTCGGCAACATGCGCAATCCGCACGGCACGCTGATCATCGATGTGAAGGATCCGAGGCATCCCAAACCGCTGGCTGAAATTTCGATGCCGCCCGGCACGCATTCACATAAGGTGCGGGTACACGACGGCATCATGATCACCAACCGCGAGATTCTCGGTGCGCACGCCGCCCAGGGAGAAATCGCGCCGGAGGGTTACCACGGCGGCCTGAGCATTTATGACGTTGCCCGTCCTTCCAAGCCGAAGCTGATCACCCATTGGGACACGACCGACCGGCCCGGGCCGAAATATGCGCGCGGCGTGCATCGTTTCGATTTCGACGGCCGCTACGCCTACATCTCGCCGACGATGGACGGCTACGTCGGCAACATCGTGATGATCCTCGACCTCAAGGACCCGGCCCGGCCGCAGGAGGTCGGGCGCTGGTGGATGCCGGGACAGTGGGTCGCGGGCGGCGAGCAGCCGACGTGGCAAGGCGATGCGCACAAGTGCCATCATCCGCTGCGCTTCGGCAACCGCCTCTACACCAGCTATTGGCAGGGCGGGCTGGTGATCCTCGATATCGAGGACATGAGCAAACCGAAATTCGTGTCGGGTCTCGACTGGAGCCCGCCGTTTCCATGGCCGACGCACACCGCGCTGCGCATCCCGTTCCAGATCGACCACCGCGATTTCATGCTGGTGTCCGATGAGGACGTCCGGATGGAAAATACGTCCCCGTATCCGGCTGCCTTTCTGTGGATGGTCGATATCACCGACGAGAAACATCCGCAGCCGATCTCGACTTTCCAGGTCGAGGACATGCCGCCCGAGCCGCAGCCGCGCATGACCGGTTGCCACCAGCCGTGCGAAAAAGTCACGGGCACCGAGATTCCGGTGGCGTGGTTTGCCCACGGGCTCAGGATCATCGACATCTCGCGGCCGCATGCGCTGAAAGAGGTGGCTTATTATCTGCCTGACGTGCCGCAAGGTT
>JACPTJ010000454.1 GCA_016192835.1 Betaproteobacteria bacterium | reverse complement strand
TTTTTCTTCTTTGCTATGTCCTTTTGGCGCTTTTCATATTGATAGTTGGGTTTTGCCAATTTGCCGTCCTTTCAGAAGGTAATCCAGATTATCGAGATCTACATAACTACGTTGCATCGCTCGAGCCCTCACCCCCAGCCCCTCTCCCGAAGGGCGAGGGGAGCATCGACCGAAACCAGCCTGTCGTCCGGTTTCGAAATACTCAGTAGAGGTGACGCGCGCGATGGGACCGCTGGCCGGAATCAAAATGGTGGAGATCGCCGGTCTCGGGCCGGCGCCGATGTGCGCCATGTTGTTTGCGGATCTCGGCGCGACGGTCATTCGCATCGAGCGTAAAGCGCCCATCGACCTGGGATTGAAGCGCCCGCGCAAGTACGACCTGCTGCTGCGCAGCCGTCCCGCGATCGCCGTGGACCTGAAGACGCGCGAAGGCGTCGAACTCGTGCTGAATCTGGTGAAACAGGCCGACGTTCTCATCGAAGGCTTTCGCCCGGGCGTCATGGAGCGGCTGGGGCTCGCGCCGGACATCTGCCTTGGCCGCAACGCGCGTCTCGTCTACGGGCGCGTCACCGGATGGGGCCAGGAGGGACCGCTCGCACAAGCCGCTGGACACGACTTGAACTACGTTGCGCTCACCGGCGCCATCAATGCGATGGGACGCCGCGGGGAGCCCCCGGTCATTCCGCTCAGCATGATCGGCGATTTCGGTGGCGGCGCGCTGTATCTCGCGTTCGGAATGCTCGCCGCCCTGCTCGAAGCCAGGCAGTCGGGCAAGGGACAGGTCGTCGACGCGGCGATGGTGGACGGCGTCGCATCGATGCAAACGATCTTTCTCGGCATGCACGCCGCCGGCCTGTGGCGCGACGAGCGCGGCACCAACGCCACCGATTCAGGCTCGCATTTTTATCAGGTGTACGAGTGCGCCGACGGCAAATGGATATGCGTGGCGGCGCTCGAAGACCGCTTTTACGCGGAGTTGCTGCGGCGCATGGGGATAGAGCCCGGGAGCATCGGGGCGCAAATGGATCCGGCGAACTGGCCGAAAGCGCAAGCGATCCTCGCCGCACGGTTCAAACAAAAGACGCGTGCGGAGTGGTGCGCGTTGCTCGAGGGCACGGACGCGTGTTTCGCGCCGGTGCTGTCGTGGCGTGAAGCCCCCTCGCATCCGCACCTGAGCGAGCGGCAGACCTTCTGCGAAATCGACGGCGTGATGCAGCCGGCCGTGGCTCCCCGTTTCAGCCGCAGCCTGCCGAATCGACCCACACTGCCGCAGGAAATTGCGCCCGAAGGCACGAATCGCGCGCTTGCCGCGTGGCTCGACACCGAAGAGATCGCCGCGTTGCGCGCCGCGGGCACGTTAGGTTAGGGCGCGGCTTGGCCGACTACAACGTTCTGAAGGGCTGGGATTTCGGCGAGATCACGCAGACCTATTCAGTCCGCGACACCATACTTTATGCGCTGGGTATCGGATTCGGCCATGACCCGCTCGATCGCGATCAGTTGCGTTTCCTCCTGGAGGACGGGCTGCAGGTGGTGCCGAGCATGGCGGCAGTGCTCGGCGGCCCGGGATCGTGGTGGCGAGATCCGCGTACCGGCGTCGACTGGCCGCAAGTGCTGCACGCGCAGCAGGACGTCGAAGTCTACACGCCGCTTGAGCCCGCGGCGACGGTGATCGGATTGAATCGCGTAACGGCACTCTGCGATCGCGGTCCCGAGCGAGGCGCAGCCGCGGCGCTCGAGCGTGATATCCGCGACGCGTCAACGGGCAAGCTGCTCGCGCGCGCAAAGCGCATCGAAATTTTGCGCGGTGACGGCGGATTCAGTTCCCGCGGCGGAATCTCCGATGCGGAGCCGGAACGGCTTCCGCCCATGACCTGCACTGAGCGCAAGCCGGATGTCACCGTCGAGTTGCCGTCGCTCCCTCAAGCCGCGCTCATCTACCGGCTGAGCGGTGACTACAATCCGCTGCACGCGGACCCGCAGGTCGCGGCGCGCGCCGGTTTCCCGCGCCCGATCCTGCACGGACTCGCTAGCTTCGGCATCGCGGCGCACGCGGTTCTGCGCGGCATTTGCGGCTACGCGCCCGAACGGCTCAGGCGGCTCGCGGTTCGATTCACCGCGCCGGTTTATCCCGGCGAATCACTGCGGTTTGAACTGTGGCTGGAGAACGATCAGCGCGCGCGCTTTCGCGCGCACGTGAAGGAACGCAGCGTTACCGTGCTCGACCGGGGAATCGCAGAGCTCTCGCTCACGCACGCCCGGCAGGACGGCACGAAGCCGATATACCGATCCGCTTAAGGTAGAAGAGCCCATGGCGCGAAGGAAAAATGCAACCAAGACGCGCGCAGCCGGCGGCGAACCGGCGAGACCGCGAAGAGCGGCTCGGCAGCCCGCTGCCGGGCGCAAGCGCAACGGCACGGGGCGCGACGAGGCGGTGCGCCAGCGCATCATCCGCGCTGCGGCGGAAATCTATCGGGAATGTGGTTACGAGCGCGCAGGCATGGTGGATATAGCGCGCCGCCTCGGCATGACGGCGCCCGCGCTGTATTGGTATTTCCGTTCCAAGGAAGATATCCTCGTCGCCTTCCTCGAACACACGGTGACGGACCTGATCCGGTTCGTCCGCGGCCTTCTGCATTCGACCGAACCCAGGCAGAGGCTGTGGGAGTTCATGTACGCGTACGCGTTGTGGCAGCTTCAGCAGCAGGAACTGTCGGCGGCGTACGAGCGTATTTATGCATTGGGGCATCTCCGCAACAGCCTGCCCGAAAAGCAGCGGCAGCGGATCATGTCGTTCGAGCGGGAGTTCTACGGCATGTGCCGCGACCTGATTGCCGCCATTCCGCGACGCGCGCGCAAGGCCGCTGTCGCCCCGGTTGCCTTTGCCATGATCGGGATGGTCGAGCACCTCATTGCGTGGTTCAGCCCGAACGGGCCGATGTCAGTGAAGGAAGTGGCCACGCTGTATGCGGACCTCGCGATCGCGATGGCCATCCCCGCCCCAAACGTCGCGAAGACGCCGCGCAAGGCGGCCTGAGCCTTAGACGGTAGGTCAGGTTGCCGCCGCGGCGGCTACCTGACGCCTGACGGATGTCGGGGAACGCTGCGCGTACCCCGACCTACTTGCCCAGAAGCTGCGTGGCGATGACGATTTTCTGAATTTCGCTGGTGCCTTCGTAGATGCGCAGCGGCCGGATTTCGCGGTACAACCTTTCCACGGTGCTTCCGACCGTCACGCCGAGCCCTCCGAAAAGCTGCACGGCGCTGTCGATGACGCGCTGCGCTGCTTCGGTCGCGTAGAGCTTCGCCATCGCGCTTTCGCGCGTAACCCGGCGCTCCTGCGTGTCCTTCGTCCACGCCGCGCGGTAGACCAGCAGCGCCGCGGCATCGACCTCGACCGCCATGTCCGCGATGCGCATCTGGGTTGCCTGGAATTGCGCGAGCTTCTGGCCGAAGACCTCGCGCCGGCCGACCCGGTCGATTGCTTCATGCAAAGCGCGGCGCGCGAATCCCAGGGCCGCCGCGCCGACAGTCGCCCTGAAAATGTCGAGCGTGGACATCGCGATCCTGAATCCTTCACCCGGCTCCCCGAGCAGGGCAGACGCATCCACGCGGCAGTCGTTGAAAATGAGGGTCCCGATGACGTGCGGGGCGACGATGTCGATCTTTTCAGTAATTGCAAGGCCGGGGGTGCCGGCATCCACGACGAACGCCGCAAGACCTTTCGCGTCTCCCGGCTCGCCGGTGCGGGCGAATACGATGTAGTGATCCGCTATGCCCGCGTTGGATATCCACGTTTTCGCGCCATTAAGCAAATAGGCGTTTCCATCGCGTCGCGCGGCAGTTCGCAGCCTCGCGACATCGGAGCCGCTTTCGGGCTCGGAAAGTGCGAACGCGCCGAGACGCTTGCCCTCTATCATGCCCGGCAAATACTTCTGCTTGAGCGCGGCGTTGCCGAAGAGCGTTAACGGGGCGCTGCCGAGACCCTGAATCGCGAACGCGCAGTCAGCGATGCCGGAGTGAAAAGCGAGCGACTCGCGGATCAGGCAGAGGCTGCGCACGTCGATGGCGGGCAGCGGCCCGCCGAGCGTCGCCGGCACGAGGTAACGCAGCCAGCCCGCGTTTCCGAGCTCTGCGGCGATAGCGCGCGTGACCCTCTCAATATCATGCCCGTTCGAGTCGAGCAGCGGCTGATGACTTGCCGTCCAGACCGCGAGCTTGTCGTTGAGCGCCCGATGACGCGGCTCGAAAAAAGGCCACTCAAGGTAATCTGCGGAATCCATCTGTCATGCCCTCCAACCGTGCGTGCGATTTGTTGTGATGCGGCGCCTCGGCTTGCTGCAGCGCTGGACGTGCCGAGCGAATCGATGTTCCAGGCCCTCATGCTACCTGAAATGACTATGGTAAACTTACAGTTTAATGGGTAATAAAGTTGCTCCGCGTGCCCTGCGCCTATCCCCGCGGCAAGCCACGGGGAATTGCAATTGGTGTAGGGTGCGCTTGCGCACCATCCGTCAATCGGTGCGCAAGCGCACCCTACGCCAAAAATTGATGCGGGGATTTCAGGCGATTGTTTTCGATCGTGTGATTATCACTCATTGCGGCGCCTTGCGCATTCCGATACCAATCTGTCATCATCGAAATTCTCCTTGGCTCCGGGATATCCAGGCGATGAGTCCCCTTGTCGTTCGAAACTCGACAGATGCCGATGTGCCAGCGGTGCACCGTATCTATGCGTACCACGTTCTGCATGGCCTGGGATCGTTCGAGGAAGAGCCGCCGTCAGCTGCTGAAATGAAACGCCGCCGCGACGACGTGATGGCGCGTGGCCTGCCGTATCTCGTAGCCGACATCGACGGAACGGTGGTTGGCTATAGCTACGCCACCCTTTACCGGGCCCGCTCCGCGTACCGCTACACGGTCGAAGATTCGGTATACGTTGACGAAGGCGTGTTGCAAAAGGGCGTTGGACGGGCCCTGCTTTCCGCCGTGATCGCGCGCTGCGAAGCTGGCCGGTGGCGTCAAATGGTCGCGGTGA
>JACPTJ010000453.1 GCA_016192835.1 Betaproteobacteria bacterium | reverse complement strand
GCTACGCGCGACAGGCCGTGCCCGGCCAAGCCTGCGGCTTCGGCAGCTACCAGCGCCCTGGCCGTCGCTGCGGCCATCGCGTGCGACGCCCCGGCGTTTTGCAGCGCGCGGGCGGCGAGTCCGGTCAGTTCGTTGATAGAGGTCCGGGGCATGGACGATTTACGTGAGATCGGGAAATTGTTAGGGAGTCAGGCGGCGACCGTCGACTTCAGGAGCGTCTCGCCGGGCCTGACGCGGCTGAACACGACCGGTCGGGACTCGATGGCGAAGCGGCCATCCCGCCAGGTCACGCAGATGAAGCGCGAATTCTCGAGATCGCGCACGTCGGGAAAATCGGTACGGAAATGCGCGCCGCGCGAGTCTTCGCGCGCCATCGCCGCTGCGCGGACCGACTTGCTGACCAGGATCAGACTCTTCAGGTCGAGCCAGTCGTGCCAGGCCAGGTTGAACGAAAGGTCGCCGGACTCGACACCGGCGCTATCCAGCCGCGCCTCGAGTTCATCGAGTTTGCCGGCCGCGCGCTGCAAGCTCGCCGCGTCGCGGACGATGCCGACATCGTCCCACATTGCCTCGTACAGCGCCTCGCGGATCGCGTTGAGATCGCCGGCGGGTCGCGCGAGTGGCGCCCGACAGTACGCGACCGCAACATCGATCGCGTGCGGGTCGGGTTCGTGAAACTCGCCGTTCGCCTTCACCCACTGCGGCATCACGTCGCCCGCGATGCCGCCGAACACCGTCGAATTCGCCACGCCGTTACCGCCAAGGCGGTTCGCGCCGTGCACGCCGCCCGAATCCTCGCCGGCGACGAACAACCCCGACAGATCGGTCGTGCAATCCGTGCTGAACGCGACGCCGCCCATCATGTAATGCGCGGTCGGCACCACGTCGACCAGGCCGGACACGAGATCGAAACCGCAGTCGGCGCAGCGCTCGACCATGCCCTTGAACATGCGTCTCACCATGACGGGATCGAGATGGCGCATGGTGATGTACAGGCCGCCGCGCGGCCCGACCCTGCCCGCGCGCATTTCCTCGTACATGCCGCGGCTCACGATGTCGCGCGTCGCGCGCTCGCCGCGCGGGTCGTAGTGGTGCATGAAGCGCTCGCCGGCGCCGTTCAACAGGTAACCGCCGGAACCGCGCAGGCCCTCCTCGATGATGGTGCCGGTGATGCGCGTATGCGGTCCCGCGATCAGCCCGGTCGGATGAAACTGCACCATTTCCATGTCACGCAGCGTGAGTCCGGCCCTGAGCGCCATCGCCATGCCGTCGCAGGTCTTGTCGCCCGACGGCGTGTGAAACTTGTACATGGTCGGTCCGCCGCCGGTGGCGAGCAGCACCGCCTGCGCCTGCACCAACACGACTTCGCCGCTGCGCATGTCGATCATCAGCACGCCGGCGAGCGCATCGCCAGAGCTGTTTTTGATGAACTCGACTGCGCGGTGCTCTTCAAGCCGGTTGATGCCGCGCGCCCATACCTGTTCGGCAAGCCGGTTGATGATCTCGATTCCGGTCAAATCGCCTTTGTGCACGGTGCGGTCGAACGTTTGCCCCGCGAACGCCTTCTGGTGAACCGTGCCGTCGGGATTGCGGTCGAAAAAGCAGCCCAGCTCGTTCTCAAGCTCGTGGATGCGCTCCACCGCGACCGACACCAGCGTCCACGCCAACTCCTGATCGGGCAGCCACTTGCCGCCTTCGATCGTGTCCATGAAATGGCGCTCGACCGAATCGCCTTCCGCCAGCGCGACGTTATAGCCACCCTGCACCATGCGCGTGCAGCCGCATTTCCCGAGCAGGCCTTTTACCGCGACCGTGATCGAAAGTTTCGGATCGCGCTGGTGCGCGTGCAGCGCCGCGAACAAGCCGGCTCCGCCGGAGCCGAGGATCAGGATGTCAGTCTTGAGTTTCTTCATTTATTGAGAATCGTGAAAGTGCATGACAAGCTTTCCCCTCACCCTAGCCCTCTCCCCGCAAGCGGGGCGAGGGAACACTCCCTCTCCCGCCCGGGCGGGAGAGGGTTGGGGTGAGGGTGGGATATCCGCCAACGCAGTTATTCATGGGCGTCAGGCACTTTTACGATCATCAATAGCCGCCTGTTTCGGTCGAAACTGCACACGGACCTTGAACCCCTGAAGTCTTTAAAAACAAATGCATAAGACATGGGTTCATGGAAAGTTTTTCACCCCGAGTGCGGCGAGTGCCGCGGCGCGCTTGTCGCGCGCGGCTTTGTTGACCTGCGCGTAGAGATTCCCGCCATGGCTGTCCATTGCGACCAGCAGCGGGCCGAAGCCCTTGACGCGGAATTTCCACAGCGATTCGGGATTCAGATCGTCGAGATCGACGTCCTCGATGCTCTCGATCCAGGTAGTTTCCAGCGCGGCGGCGCCGCCGATGATCGCGAGATAAACGCCGCCGAGGTCCTTGAATGCCGCTTGCGACGCGTCAAACAACCCACCTTTGCCGATCACGATGCGCACGCCGTATTGCTCCATCAACGGCCGCGTGAAACGCTCCATGCGCGCGCTGGTGGTGGTGCCGATGCAGATTGGCGCATAGCCCGACGGGTACGCCGCCGTCTCGCCCATCCATTTGACGTTAGGTGCCGTGTGGATCACCGCGTGCCCTTTGAGATCGAAGCGCGTCGTGCGGCCGCGATCGAACATGTGGATCAGCGTCGCGTCGCGGATGCCATAGAGCGTGCCGTTGAGCGTGACCGTATCGTTGACCTTGAGCGTGCGTACCTGCTGTTCGGTCACCGGCATGTTGAAATCGTAATGAGTCATAGAAAATCCGTGATTCGCGGTTCGTGATTCGTGATTCGAAATTCGTCCTCCGCGTCCTCTGCGTCCTCTGCGTTGAGCGCTAAAATCCGTAGGTCAGGCCCTGTGGCGTGAACGTGGCACGCGCGCGCCGCGCCGAGTGGCATTGCATGTTGACCGCGACCGGATTCATCGTGATGTGGGTCGCGGCGGTCTCGACATGCACCGCGAACGACGTCGAATCGCCGCCGAGTCCCTGTGCCCCGACGCCGAGCTGATTGACCACCGCCGACAATTCCTGCTCGATCCTGGCGCCCTCCGGGTCGTCGCATTGCGAACCGAGCGGGCGCGTCGCCGCGACCTTCGACAGGTGCACGCACAGATCGGCGGTCCCGCCGACGCCAACCCCCACGATGGTCGGCGGGCAGGTCTTGCCGCCGGCCTCCAGCACGCAATCGATCACGAAGGTCTTGACCGCATCGATACCGTCGGCCGGAATCGCCATCTTGAGCCACGAATTGTTCTCCGAGCCGCTGCCCTTGGGGATCATTTCGATCGACAGCGTCTCGGGCTGATCGACGAAATCGATGTGGATCACCGGCACCGCGCGGCCGCACGACGTGTGCTCGTTCTTGCGCGTGACCGGGTGCACGACGGAGGAGCGCAGCGGATGCTCGCGGGTTGCGCGCTCGCAGCCCTTGGCAATCGCCTGCTTGAGATGGTAGCCGTCGACTTCGACGCCGCTGCCTATCGTCACGTTGTAGATCGGAATACCGGTGTCCTGGCACAGCAGGTTGTCGGTGTCCTCGGCGACCGTGATGTTTTTAATCATGGTGGCGAGGATGGACTTGCCGGTGGCGTCGGTTTCGCTTGCATCGAGACGCGCGAAGCCCTGCTTGATATCCGGCGGCAGAATCTTGCACGCGCGGATGTAGAGCTCCTTGCATGCTTCTTCAACCTGCTTGAGATCAATTTTCATCGCGACAATTTTCCTGTGGCCACGCCTATCCCCATGGCGAGTTTGCTTGCGATTCGCCGCGGCCCGACGGACCGAGAGTCACGAAACGATCGGTTCACGCGGCCGGTGCGCGTCGCGCGCCCAGGGGCCCTCGCTCAGTTGAGCGTCAGCTTGCGCTGCGCGATCACCTTGCCCCAGCGCACCGACTCGGCCTTGATCGCCCTGGCGAATTCCGCGGGGGTATTGCCCACCGGCGCCATGCCGAGATCCTCGAAACGCCGCTTGACGTCGGCGTTGTTGAGCACCGTCACGACGTCGCGGTGAACTTTTTCGATCACGGCCTTCGGAGTACCGGCCGGCGCCGCCAGCCCGAACCAGCCAAGGTTCTCGAAACCCGGCAACGATTCCGCCACCGCCGGCACGTCGGGCAGCTGCGGCGCGCGCTGCCTGCTGGTCACGCCGAGCGCGCGCAGCTTGCCCTGCTTGACGAACCCGATCGCCGCCGAAAGATTGGGAGTCAGGAAATTGATCTGTCCCGCAACGAGATCCACCAGCGCCGGCCCCTCGCCCTTGTAGGGAACGTGCACCACGTTGATGTCCGCGGTGTACGCAAAATTCTCCGCCGCAAGATGGGTCTGCGTGCCGATGCCCGCCGAGCCGAAGTTGATCGCCCCTGGCTTCGCCTTGGCCAGGGCGATCAGCTCCTTGATGTTTTTCGCCGCGAAGCCCGGGTTCACCGCGACGATCTGCGGACCGCTCGCGACGTTGGTGATCGCGACCAGGTCCTTCTCGGGATTCCAGTTGAGCTTCTTGTACATGTGCTGGTTCGCGGTGACCACCGATCCCGAAGGCATGAACAGCGTGTAGCCATCAGGCGTCGCCTTCGCTGCCAGTTCGCCGCCGATGTTGCCGCCGGCGCCCGCGCGGTTGTCGACGACGAGGGTCTGGTCCCAGATTTCGGTAAGCTTCTGGGCGACGATGCGCGTCACGATGTCGGTCGCGCCGCCGGGCGAGAACGGCACGATGATCCTCACCGGCTTGGTCGGATAATTCTGGGCACTCGCGCCCGCAGCAACGCACAGCAGGCCCGCGGCAATCAGCAATTTCTTGTGGCGCATGGCGACTCTCCTCGTTATCCGGATGGACTATTCTAATCCAACCGCGGCACGGGCGACCGAATTTGCCGCTCAGCGGAAGACATAAATCGGGCTCGACCAGATCAGGTGGCCGTCTTCCTGCGTGATGCACGCATAAAGCGCATTGTCGCCGGCGTCGGTCAACTTGATCCTGCGCTCGAGCCGCGCCCGGCGGTGGGGGTTTGCATCGGGCAGGCGAAACACGCGGATCCTGCGCTTGATTCCACCGTTGGCAAATACCCGATCGTTGATGCCGATATCGGCAACCTCGATTGCGGTTTTCACCAGCGCGGTGTCGATTTTGAGCGTCCCGGCTGCAGGATCGGCGAGCCACGCGTCGAAGCCGCCAAAGCCGCCGGTGGTGAGTGCCGCCCACCTGAGTTCGCCCGGCGCAACCTGCTCGAGTTTTTTGTCGAGATTCCAGAAATTGATCGGCTGGACGCGTTCGAAGCTGTTGCCCGTCAATGTGCAGCCGCCGTCCCACACCGTCTGCCGGCCGCGGCCGCGATATTCCGAGCCTTCCCAGATCACGCGAATGCGGCGGCCGAGCGACTTTTCATCGAACGGGCGGAAGGTCTCGAGCGTCTCGAGCCCGTTGCGGATTTCGATGCGCTCGATCGGCGCCGAGGCCACGGCTTCCACCGTGAACGTCACTTCTTTCGCGCTCGAGCGCAGGATATCGCCCATCATTGCGGTTTTCACCCGGCTGGCGGTGGTCGGCCCGAGATTGGGATCATCGGCAAAGAGTTCGGCTTCGGCATCGAAGCCAACCCGTGTGTCGAGGATCATGCGGCAACCCGTCGTCGCGTAGTGATGGCGCTTCCTGAGCGCGTTGAACAGTGCTGCGCGCGTGAGCCCGGTCGCCAACAAACAGGTCAGCCCGCCGTAGGCGCCAAACAGCGACGCGCCGGGATGGCTTGCGCCGTGCCGGCCCTTGTGGCCATCGCTGTTGGCGACGATGCCGACGCGGTAGCCCTGCTCGAACGCGTCCTGAATCAGCCATTCGAAAGTGCCCCAATCGGAGTGCACTTCGATCGAGCGCTCGAGGCGCGCGTCGTGCGCCATCTTGATGTCGGCATAGCGCCCGCCGATATGCGCGAGCACGACACAATCCTCGTGCTGCAACGCCCGGAAAAGCTCTTCAGCGCTGTGGGCGTCGGTTTCGACGTCGGAGAGGTCGTTCACCAGCGCATGGTGCGAGCGATGAATCTGGCGGCCTTCGTGCATGAACAGCACGTTGCGGTCGCCGCCGAGCCCGGTGTTGCCCGACCACTCGTAGCCGGGAAACATGATGAACCTGCCGTCCTCGTTGAATTCCCGGCTCAGTTTATTCAGTTCCTCCCAGAACGGCGTCGTGATCTGGAAGTCATTGCCCTGGTGGCTCATCGCGTCCAGGAACGCGCGGTCGCGCGCGAATTCGATCAGCTCGCGCGCGGAGTTGGTGCCTATCGTTTCCTCCGACTGCCCGTGCAGGTCGGCCCAGAATGGAAGCAGTGGCGCGTCTTCGACGATACGCAAAGGATTGCTGTCGCAAAGCGGGTTTCCCGAATTATCGAGGACGCGAATCGAGACGTCACCGGCCTCATGAACACGCAGCCCCTCGAAGACTTTCGCGTACTCGCCGGGCTTTATCGTCACACGCTCAGGCAATCCTTCGATTTTCACGTTCGCGGCAAAGCACACCGTCAGGTTGACTTTATCGCTCGGATTGCCCCACTTGTCCTCGCCCTTGAAGCCGAGCCTGAACGGCTGGCCGCGTTTTCTCAGCGTCGGCACGATCGCCTTGTAGAGCACGGGCGGACCGGCAACGACCGAGATGCAAGGCTGCTCGGGAAGCTCGACGTAGTTGTAGGTTGCCCACGCGTCGACCAGCACGCGGAACTCGAACGTCGGCTCGTGGAAAGTCTGCACGCGGATGCCGGGCGAGCCGTGCCGCCGGTCGCCGAAGCGCACGATGATCCGGTCGCCCTCGCGCAGAAAACCGCGCACCACACGGACGAAAAGCGTCTTGTCCCACGGCCGGATGTTGCGCTTGCCGTCGTATTGCACTTCGAGCACCGCGCCGTTGCTCGCCTCTACCGTGGTGTAGTTCCAGCCCTTGGGATCGGTGAACTGCGGCCGCCCCATGTCGGACGCGAAACGGTGCACGATCTTGATGGACCCCGTATCGTCGATGCCGAAATAGCCTGCGGTGTAGGTGAGAATGAACGACCGGAAACTGCCGGCTTCGAATTCTCCGCCCGGAGCAATCTCGGCGCGGCCCATGCGCTCCGCGAAATAGGTCGAATGCGGCAAGGCGGGGTCAGACCACGTTCAGCGCAAAGGCGAGCCCCGCCACCAGACTCGCGCCGGCCGCGATCGCGAGCAGGTTCTGCTGCCAGTCGCGCCACGCCAGAAATTCGAGCATCAGCAGCCGCACGCCGCCCGTCATGTGCGCGGCGAGCAGCAGCACCAGCCCGGTTTCGGCAAACTTCACCAGCGGGTATTCGGTCCAGCGCAGGAAACCGTCGAGCGCCTCAGCCCCGTGCAAGGCCTGACCGAGGGCCCAAAAGTGAAACGGCAGGAACAGGACCAGCAGCAGCCCCGACGCGCGATGCGCGATAAACGCCCAGTAAGCAGGGTGGTTACGCGCGCGGAAATCGTTCTTCATACGAACAGCCCCCAAACCGCGCGCCAGCCCCACAGCGCGAGCGCAATGCCGAGGGCGAGCACCAACAGGTCGAGCGCGGCACCGCGCCAGCCCAGCATCTCGGACAGGATGGTGCGCAACCCGATCGGCGCGTGTACCGCAACGGCGGCGACGAACAGCGCGTAGAACGCGGCCCAGCCGGTGTTGCCCCGCGTGCGGCCGAGAATCTCCGCCGCCGACAGCCCGTTCTTCACCGCGTAGATTATCGTGACGAGATGGACGAGCACGCACAACGCAAGCACCGCGGCGCTCGCGCGCTGCGCGGTCCAGAGCAGCACCTGCGTCCGCGTGTTCACAGCTCCCCCTTCAGCGCCGCCGCTGCCACCGCGCGTTTCAGGCCCGCAATCGATGCGGTCGGCACGAGGTTTTTCGGGCAACGTTCGGTGCAGCTCATGTGGGTATGGCAGGCGTGGCATCCGGCGTCACCGGCAACCGCCGCAAGCCGCGCGACGCGCGCGGTGTCACGCACGTCGTTGACCAGCGTCCACGCGCGGTTGAGCGCCGCCGGTCCGAGGTAAGCGGGGTTCCAGGTCACGACATCGCACGAGCTGTAGCACACGCCGCAGCCGATGCATTCGATCGCGGCGTCGACCGCCCGGCGCTGCAGCGAATCGGGCGGCACGCGCGCAAAATCGTCGGCGCGGGTGCGCGTGCCGTAAAACCGGCCCTTGGCCTGCGCCCACTTGTCGAAGAACCGGCTCATGTCGGCGACCAGGTCCTTGATCACCGGCAGGTTGGCGAGCGGCGCGATCTCGATCTGATCGCCCTCCGCCACGCCGGCGGCGTGGGTGCGGCAGGTCCAGCGCGCCTTGCCGTTTACCGTCATCGCGCACGAACCGCACACGCCGACACGGCACGCGAAGCGGTACGACAACGTCGGATCGAGACTGCGCTGGATGTAGGTGACGACGTCGAGCACGGT
>JACPTJ010000393.1 GCA_016192835.1 Betaproteobacteria bacterium | reverse complement strand
GCGGCGCCGGGCCCGGCGGTGACCATGCGAACGGGCTTGTTCGGATAGTCCTGCCCTGAGGCCACCCCGGCGCCCGCAGCTAGCAGGCCAACCGAGAACATCGTCATAATGGAACGCGGCTTCAGCATGGATCCTCCTTGATGAGATGGCACGCGCATAAATCGCCCACACGCGGATTTTTTGTGACGATACGCCATGTTACTATTCCGGTGCACACTGAATCGAGGAGAAAATCGTGAGACTGCGATGCAAGATCCTGTTCCTGCTCGTGCCGGCGCTCGCTGTTGGCGCCGCCGCCGCGCAGTCGACATTCCCCACCAAGCCGATACGGCTCGTCATCGGCTCGCCGCCGGGCGGCGGCAACGACCTCGTTGGACGCATACTCGCGATCAAGGTCTCCGAGAGCCTCGGACAGCAGGTGGTCGTCGATAACCGTGGCGGTGCGAACGGCATCATTGGAATGGGACTCGTGGCCAAGGCTGCGCCTGATGGCTACACAATCTACATGGGTACGGCGGGCCATGTCAGCGTCAATCCGGCACTCTACCCGAATATGCCTTTCAACATCGGCCGCGATTTCATACCCCTTACCCAAGTGGTAACGCTGCCGTTTGTGGTCTACCTGCATCCCTCGTTTCCGGGAAAGACGCTGGGCGAACTGATCTCCTACGCCAAGGCGAATCCCGGCAAGGTCACCTGGTCCTCCAGCGGCAATGGCGGTCTTCCGCATCTCACGGGCGCGCTGCTGAACCTCACTGCCAATATCAATACGCGCCGCATCCCGTATAAAGGCAGCGCGCCCGCCTTCAACGACCTGCTCGGCGGTCGCGTGCAGTACTGTATCGAGGCCGTGTCAATCGGCCTGCAGCACGTGAAAGCAGGCAGGCTGCTGGCGCTCGCGGTCACCGGGCCCGCGCGCCTGCCCATTCTGCCGGACGTGCCAGCGCTCAAGGAAATATTGCCCGGTGTCGAAGTGCTGAACTGGTATGGCATGATGCTGCCCGCGGGTACTCCCCCCGAGCTGGTTACCCGGCTGCATGCCGAAACTCACAAGGCCATGAATGCCCCCGAGATCCATGCAAAACTGGTTGGTTATGGCTTCACCCCGATCGGCAGCACACCCAAGGAGTTCGCCGCGTTCAGAAAGTCCGAAGAGGTCCGGTGGGCGCGCGTGATCAAGGAATCCGACATCCGCTCGGAGTAATTCGGAACATCACTTGTCAGTGAGGGAGAAATCAGATGGCTGATCGGGACATTCGCGCGATATTGGTCGTGCCGGCCAACAATACAACCATGGAACGCGAAATCCAGGCCTACTGCCCGGAAATCACGGAGCTTCAAGTGGCTCGCATTCCGCGTCCGCACCGGCCGCTCACCGTGGCCGACCTGCCGGCCTATCGAAAGAGCACGTTGACCACCGTCGCGCCGTTCGCAAAGGACGGCGCCGACCTGGTCATTTACGGATGTACGTCCGCGGGCTTTCTCGCCGGCCCGCAAGGGGATACCGAGGCGGTGAAAGCGCTTGCGGATCTGGCGGGCACGCCCGTTGTCAGCACCGCCACTGCGATGGGCGCCGCGCTTCGTCTCTCCGGTCTCCACTGCGTGGACCTGGTGTCGCCCTATATCGACTGGAAGAACGAAATACTGATTTCGTTTCTTGCCGCCGCCGGAGTAACCGTTGCAGGATGCGGCAGCTTCAGCACGAAAAACCCCACCGAACTCGGCAACATCACCGCCGAACAGGTTCTGAAAAAGTCACTGGAGGTCGCGCGCGACGACAGTCAGGGACTTTTCATCGCCTGCGTGCAGTTGCCGACGATAGACATCATCCCCGTGCTCACGGCAAAGTTGAAGCGCCCAGTTTGGTCCGCGGTGCGGGCGGCCGCCTGGGCCGCGCTCACGGCGCTGTCCCGTCCCGGCGATCGCCTGGTGCCTGATTTTCCGCCCAATCCGGTGGGCGCCGCGGCCCGCGATGAACGGCAGCGGGTGCTTACGGCTCAAACTTGATGTTGGCTTTCCGGACGATCTCGCCCCAGCGCGCGAAGTCCCTCACGTCCTTGCGGCTCAGAACCTGGTTGAGGCTTTGGTTCAGCCGGGCGACGATCGCGGGCGGGGTGCCGCCCGGCGCGAGCAATCCGTACCAGTTCACGATCTCGTAATCGGGAAATCCCGATTCGGCGATCGTGGGCACAGCGGGAAGCTGGCTCGAGCGCTTTTTCGCCGTGACCCCGAGCGCTTTCAATTTGCCGGCCCGGATATGCGGAAGCAGCGGCGAGATTGTTTCGATGCTCATGATGATCTGCCCACCCATGACTTCGAGCACCGGGGCAGCGGCCCCCTTGTAGGAAACGTGCACGAGGCTAACCCCGCTCATCGATTTGAAGAATTCGCCCGCGAGATGGGCGGGCGTGCCCGTGCCGGCCGAGCCGATGGTGAGCTCACCGGGTTTGGCCCGGGCGAGCGCGATCAGGTCCTGCACGTTCCTGACCGGCAGCGATGGATGCACGACCAGCACATAGACCGTGTTCGCGATGTATCCGATCGACGTAAAATCCTTCAGCGTGTCGTACGGGACCTTCGGATTGAGGTGCGGCAGGATCGCGTTCGGTCCGGCAGCGGCGGTGAGGAGCGTGTAGCCGTCGGGCGGCGCTTTCGCAACCAGGGCCGTTCCGATCATGGCGCTCGCACCGGGGCGATTATCGACGACGATGGTCGCTCCGCCGAGCGCTTCCGCGAATGCCGGGCTCAGGATGCGCGTCGTGATGTCGACACCTCCGCCGGGCGGCCATGGCACGACCCAGCGGATCGGCTTGTCGGGATAATCGGCGGCATGGCTGACCGGCGCGCCGATCATCGCGGCTGCAAATACCAACCACCCGACCATAAGAACGCGTAACAAAATGCCCCCCTCACCCTATCCCTCTCCCCCACAAACGGGGGAGAGGGGATTTGTTGTTCGCGCGCGCGGGCATCAGAAGCCGAACAGCTGTTGCGGGTTGTCGACGAGTAGCCGCCTGCGTGCCGCGGCATCGGGCGCCCACGCCGGAATCAGATTGAATAGGCCCACGGCGTTCACGCGATCGGCATGCGAGAGAAACGGGTAGTCGCTGCCCCAGATGACGCGATCCGGCGCCGCTTTGATCAGCGCGCGCGCGATCGGCACGGCGTCCTCGTACAACGGCGGCGAGCCGATGCGGTAAGGCGCGGTAAGCTTGACCCAGCATTTTCGCTCTCCCTCGTTCAGAAAATCCAGGAAACGCCTGAAGCCCGGGGACTCGGCGCCGCTTTGGCCGCGCCACATCCCGAAGTGCGCGACGGTGAAATTCGACTTGAGCCCTTTTAGCGTGTCCAGCATCTCCTCGTACAGCCAGTAGGGACCGAGCAGATCGAGCTGCCATCCGATCTCGGCGCAGACCGCATCCATGCGCGTCATTTGCGGCACCACCTTCGCCATCAACGCCGGATCCGCGGGGCGGTTCGGCGGCCCCGCATTGATCCGAACGCCGCGCACGCCCGCCTGATGCAGGCGGGCCAGTTCGGACTCCGGGGCGTTCCCATGCACGCGTTATCGCGGCCGTAGGTGCTGGGCTGCACGAACACCATGCGCTCGATGCCGAGACTGCGCGCGAGCGAGAGGTAATCGTCGAGGAACTTCTCGAGCGCATCCGCGGGCGGAGAATTGCGGCGCGCCGCGCTATAGGGATAGCGCACCGGATCGCCGAACACGTGCATGTGGCAATCGCAGGTACCGGGCGGACCCTTGAACGAGGTCTTGTCTGCTGCGGGTGGCATTTATCCTCCGTTGTTTACGGCGCGCAGGGTTTCCGTCAGTTCAGTTTCGCGCCGGAGCGCCTGACGACCTCCGCCCACTTGGCGATTTCGCTTTTGACGAATGCATCGAACTGCCCGGGCGTCCCGCCTGCCAGCTCGTAGCCAATTGTCGCGTACTTTTCCTTCAGCGCCGGCGATGCGAGCACTTTGTTGATTTCGGCGTTGAGCCGCGCGACGATCGCCTTCGGCGCGCCGGCCGGCAAGACGACTCCGCCCCAGACGATAACTTCGAAACCCGGGACCGTCTCCGCGATCGCCGGCAGCTCGGGGATGGCAGGCGAGCGCTTCAGGCCGGTCACGCCTGGGTTGAAATACGTCTGCACCACTTTCAGCAAATCCTTGTCCGGATCGTACGGCAGCCTGGCCAGCACGCTGGGGTTGATCGCAAACGTTGATATGCCGCCAAAGCCGATGGTGTAACCGTCGGGGGCCGCTCGCGCTATCATCTCCGTGCCTATGCTCCCGGATGCTCCCGGCCGGTTGTCGACCACGATCTGCTGCCCGATCTGTTTGCTGAGTTCGGTGGCGAACAGGCGTGCGGTGATGTCGGGACCGCTGCCACCGCCGTAGGGCACGATACTCCTGAGTAGGGGACAGACCACTAAGCCTTCGTGTTAGCGATGACTTAGCGATGGCTTAATGGCTTAGTGGTCTGTCCCCTACGAATCCCGCTTGACGGCGCAGGCGCCGCGTATGCTAGACTTCATTGTGATTTTGTCATAAAAAAAAGCAACCAGCGACCGATTCCGGCGCCTGGCGGCACATAACCCACGAGGAGGTAGCGACATGAACTTACGGACGATAGGGCTGATCAGCACAATTACGTTTGCATCAATCGCGGCGTTCGGCGCCACTGGCGCCCAGGCGCAGGAAGTTTCCTTCGTCGGCGGCGGCGCAAAGGGCGCGTGGACCCGGGCGTTGACGGCAATGAGCGAGTGCCTGCGTCAGAACTCCGATGTGCGCGCGACCGTCACGCCCACGCAGGGAGGCATGGATGCCTTCATGAAAGTGCAGCGCGGCGATGGCCAATTCAGCATCAACTACCAGAACGTCATAACGGATGCATGGGAGGGCCGGGCGCCGTTCAAGGAAAAACTGCAGAACATGCTGGCCGTAGGTTCGGCCGAAAGCCTCGCCGTTGCCCACTTCGTCGTCTCGAAAAAATCCGGCATCAAGACCCTCGCGGATATGGCGGGCAAGACCATCGCGCCGGGACCCGTCGGCAGCGTCAGCCGCGACATTATCGGCTCTTTCCTGAAGAAAGCCGGAGTGTTCGACAAGATCAAGGCAGCCAACGTGTCGTCTTCCGAAATGAACAGCTACCTGAAAGACGGCAAGATCGACGGCTGGCTCTGGCTGGGCGGCGTACCGACACCGGCTGCGACCGAGGCTGCGGCGAGCGGCGACGTGGTTTTTCTCGATGTCGGCAAGGAACTGGACGCGACCGGTTTCGTGAAGGCGAGCCCTTTCTACCGCAAGGTCACGGAGCCGGCGGGCAGCTATCCCAACGCCAACTATGAATGGACCTCCTTCGGTCTGAACGGCATCCTGATCGCGCGCAAGGACGTGCCGGCCGATGTGGTCTACAAAGTCGCGAAAGCCCTTTGGTCGAGCGCGTGCATTGAATACCTGACCACGAATCAGAGGAGCCTCTCGGCCATGAAGGATAGTCCCGTGGTCAATCTCGCGTTTCCGCTGCATCCGGGCGCCGCGCGCCTGTGGAAGGAAAAAGGCCTGGATATTTCGCGGGTTCCGGCAGCGAAATGACCATCGTGGGGTGCGGCGCGAGTCCGCACCCCGCTGCGCGCCCATGCCCGGCGCTCGCCGGGCGGCCGGTTGATGCGCAACGTTGCGACCAAGACCGCGCGGCCGTGACGCGCGCCCAGTCCCCCGGCGTGCAAGGCACCCTGCGTGCCGGCCGCGCAAGCCGCGAGGTTAACGGGTAAGACCAATGCCGCCAACCGAGTCCGCCACACCCACAACGAGTTCCCGGCTGCTGCGCTGGGTAATGGCGTCGAGCGGCGGGCAGACGGCGCGCAATCTCGTCAGCGGCTGGATCGGCGGCATCGTCACCTTCACCAGCGTCGCGTTCGCGCTGCTGTACTGGTACTTCGCCGGGTTCGGCTACTTCTCGCCGGAGAGCTTCATCACGCTTTATCTCGCATTCACCCTGGCGCTGATTTTTTT
>JACPTJ010000452.1 GCA_016192835.1 Betaproteobacteria bacterium | reverse complement strand
GCGGTACGAGGTCGGCGAAGCGATTGACGACGGAACGGCCTTTCACCTTGCCCGGTGCGGCGGCGGCGCATGCGTTCCAGAGGTTTTCCTCGTTCCATGTGGCGTTGGTATCGCGAAGCTTTTTCTCCAGTTCCTTGAGCATGGTCTCGGTCAGGCGCTGGCGATAGGGACGGCTGTAGAGGATTTGCAGCGCGGTGATTTCGGCGCGGTGCTGTTCGATGTAGTCACGGAATGACTTCAGGAGATTCGCTGCTTTTTCCTTCGCGGCGTCGTCGTAGTCATGATGCGTAACGATGTCGATGGTAACGGTGTCGATGGTCTGCTCGGATTCCTGCTTGGCTTTGGCGAGCGCATCGCGCAGCGCCGGGCTGTCGAATGGCGCACATGCTGCTGTTATGAGTTGCTGGCGCGCGGCCTCGAATGCATCGGGCGCGATATCGGCAGGGCTGGCGCCCGGCTTGCCGGCAGCTTGTTCCGTAATGACATCGGGGTCGATTGCGCGGAGCAACGTGGCGGATAGTTCGGCCAGCGTTTTGCCGTCAGCGAGCGCGGCGAGTTCCTTGCGCTGCGGCGCGGTTACTTCGCGGTCTAGCCGGGCGATGCGTCCGGCCAGCGTAGTCAGCGTGTCTTCATCGCGCTTGCCGAGCGCGACACCGAGCATGAGCTTGTCGAAGGCGACGGTGCGCTGGCGTTCGAGCGGCCGGGAGTCGGTCTTGTCGCTCTCGCATACGCCCACGGCATCCACGACGATGAAGTGGGTCTTGGCGCGGGCGTCGGCGCCGCTGACGGCTTGCAGGTCGGTGGGCGTAAGCACGCGGGTGCCGCGGCCTTTCATCTGCTCGAAATAGACGCGGCTGCGAACGTCGCGCAGGAAGAGCAGGCATTCGAGCGGCTTGATGTCGGTGCCGGTGGCGATCATGTCCACGGTGACGGCGATGCGCAGTTGCGGCGAAGTGCGAAACTCCTGGATCAGCGTTTCGGATTTTTCGTAGCGCTTTGTTTCAGGATTATAGGTCTTGTAGGTGATCTTCTTGGCGAAGTCGTTCCCTTTGCCGAACACCTCGCGCACGAGATGAACGACATCCTCGGCGTGGGAATCGTCCTTGCAGAAGATCAGCGTTTTGGGGACGAGCGTGCGGCCGGGAAAGAGTTCGGTAAAGAGCGCGTCCTTGAAGGCTTGCAGCACGGTGCGAATCTGCGACGGCACGACGACGGAGCAGTCGAGTTCCTGCGCTGCGTAAGTGAGGTCTTCGTCGAGCTGCTCCCAGCGGCGCTTGCGCGTTTCCTTGCTGCGCTTATCCACGTAGTAGCCTTTTTCGACCTTGCCGCCCTGCTCTGTGACCTGCGTCCGGATGCGATAGACCTCGTAGCCGACGTTGACGCCATCGGCGACCGCGCGCTCGTGGTTGTATTCCATCACGAGGTTCTGATCGAAGAAGCCGATGGTCTGCTTCGAGGGCGTGGCGGTCAGGCCGATGAGAAAGGCGTCGAAGTATTCGAGCACCTGCCGCCAGAGGTTGTAGATCGAGCGGTGGCACTCGTCGGTGACGATGAAGTCGAAGGTCTCGATCGGGATCGCGGGGTTGTAGGCCACGTCGCGGGGGCGATCATCGGCGGCAGCCAGCTCGAAGCCGGATTTCTCGTCGATGTCTTCGTCGAGTTCCTCGCCGCGCAACATCGAATAGAGGCGCTGGATGGTGCAGATGGTGACCCGCGCGACCGAGTCGAGCTGGTTTGAAGTGAGGTGCTGGACGTTGTAAAGCTCTGTGAACTTGCGGCCGGTGTCGGGCGTGACGAATTGCTGGAACTCGGCCATGGCCTTCCGGCCGAGGTTGGCGCGATCCACCAGGAAGAGCACGCGCTTGGCGCCGGCATGCTTGATGAGCCGGTAAGTGAAGGCGCATGCGGCGTAGGTTTTGCCCGCGCCGGTCGCCATCTGGATGAGGGCGCGCGGATGCGCGGCGGCGAACGACTGCTCCAGATGCGTGATGCCCTCGAACTGGCAGTCGCGCATGCCACCCTTCACGAGTGGATACTCGACCGGCATTTTGGCGAGATGCGCGCGAAGCGTATCGGCCTGGGAAGCCCATTCCACAAGCGTTTCCGGCTTGTGGAAGGCGAAAACATGCCGCGAGCGCGGCTCCGGATCGAGCGTATTGCGGAAGAAAGTTTCGACGCCAGTAGATTCGTAGAGGAACGGCAGCTCGTCGCGAGTGACTTTGAAAAACGCAGGGAGATTTACGGCGTAATGCGCGGTTTGTTCCGCCACACCGGAAAGCAGCGTGCCTTCCTTCTTGGCTTCGATGACGCCGACCGGCTTGCGATCCACGAGCAGCAGATAATCGCATTGCCCGGACTTGAGCGGAACCTCACGCAGCGCGATGCCATGCGCAGCAGCAGGATTGAATTGCGTGTAGTCCTGGATCACCCAGCCGCAGGCGACGAGTTGCGCGTCAATCTGCTGACGGGCCTGCTGTTCGGGCGTCATTGTTATTGGGCGCCGGGGCGCCTCCCTGAGCGACGACCTCCTATATTACACTGGCTGAATGGTTACGACTGGCGGGATATTTGGAATTTTTCCAAGAGAAAAAACCCTGGAAGCCAATACCCGTGCGGCATTCGAGCGAACCGGCAGTCGTGAGCGCGGGAGATCGGAAGAGGGCCCCGTGCGTGCCCTCACCTATTCAGGACGCGCGCCGGATGCCGCGACGGCTTTGCGCATTTTCTCCATGGGGGCAACCATGAAAGTTCTGCGGCAGGATTGGTTTTCGTAGCGCAGGCGCCTCGCCTGCATTCGTT
>JACPTJ010000451.1 GCA_016192835.1 Betaproteobacteria bacterium | reverse complement strand
CGGGTCTCGGACGCTGCGCACGGGACATCTCCGGTCCTCCGCGCTCGACGCCAAACCAGCCCAAGGCGGCACCGTTTGGCTCGAATGGTTGCCCGTGATCGCCGGGCTGCTGGTTCTCTACATCCCGACGTTCTATGATCTCGCCGCTACGATCTGGCAATCGGAAGAGCATGCTCACGGCCCTATTATTCTCGCCGTCATCGTGTGGCTGGTCTGGGAACGGCGCGAGGCACTGTTTGTTGCTCCAGCCCGCACCGCGCCAGGGTCAGGCTTCGCGCTGCTGATCTTGTTCGGGTTCGACGCGCTGCTGCGCTTTGCCGGCAGCCTTTTCAGCAGGATAAGAAAGGGATGACATTCGTTGATTGCTCGCGAGGGGATCGCCAGCGCTTCACGTTGTTCGTAAGGAACTACGAGTTTCCGCGACTAAGAACGGTCAAGGCAAGTTGCACGGTGCCTGATCGAACCTCGCCTCTGCGGTGCGGCAGCTGCTGTGAAGAACGAAGGTGCTATGCAATACATGACTCAAGGTGAGATCGACGCTTTCACCCCCGACTCTCTTCCGACAGGGGGCTTGGCACCATTAGAGCTAGCGGAACGTGCAATGCGAAGTGCCGGCTGCTGGAGTGGCAACCAGCAAATGGGCGGTCGCTGGCCAGTAGGCTGCGTAGCCCTGGAGATTACGCAACGATGCAATCTTGACTGCACGCTTTGCTATCTGTCCGAGCACTCGGAAGCAGTCAAGGACATTCCGCTCGAGGAAGTGTTCCGGCGCATTGACCTGATTCACGAGCATTACGGCTGGAATACCGACGTGCAGATCACCGGCGGCGATCCGACGCTCAGACAACGCGACGAGTTGATCGCCATCGTGGGCCGCGTGCGCCAACGAGGCATGCGCCCGACCCTGATGACGAATGGCCGTAAAGCCACGCGCGCCTTGCTCGAAACACTCGCGACCGAGGGTCTCGTGGATGTGGCGTTTCATGTGGATACTACCCAGCAATTGGGCGGATATCACAGTGAACGCGAGCTCAATGCGCTGCGACTGACCTATCTTGACCGTGCCCAGGGTTTACCGCTGTCGGTCATGTTTAATACCACGATCCATGACGGCAATTTCGAAGAGATTCCAGACGTAGTGCGATTTTTCAAGGCAAACGCCGGGCGCATACGCACGGCCGCTTTCCACGTGCAGGCGGCAACCGGGCGCGGCGTACACGAAAAAAAGACGGAGATCACACTGGATGCCGTCACTGCGCAGATCGAACGGGGGGCAGGAACGGCAATCAACTTTCGCAGCTCGCTGGCCGGACATTCCCGCTGCAACCGGTACGGCCTGTGCTTCGAAGTCAATGGCAGGCTTCACGACGCGCTCGATGACGATGCGTTTATCGCTCGCATGCAGCCTGCCACAGCCCATTTGGAACTCGACCGCACCAACCGGCGTAAGGTGGCGAAGAAATTTCTGGCCTGGCTCGCTGCCAATCCGCGCTACTGGGCAACTGTGCTCAGGTGGACCGCGGCCAAGACGTGGCAGATGAAAGGCGACCTTATGGCAGCGCGTGGACGAGTCCATACGCTTTCGTTCTTGATACACGGCTTCATGGATGCCGGTGCTCTCGAAAGAGAGCGGATCGATGCGTGCGTGTTCAAGACGATGACGCAGGATGGTCCGGTGTCCATGTGCTTACACAACGCCAGACGCGACAGCTTTATCCTGCAGCCGGTTCGCGTACAGACATGGGCTGGCGACCGTTACTGGCAACCGCTAAGCGGCGCGCTCAGTGCCAAACCGGGTATGATCTCAATCCCGATACCGGCGCAGGCCGGTCTAAAGCATGCCAAGGGCCGCGTGCGCCAAACACTCTCCCTTAAGCGAGCGCGCTGAGATATTGTTAATAACGGGATACAGCTCGGCCACATTGACGAAGCTTGTGGCATTTATTCTGCTTCTTGGGAAATTCGTAAAACAGCCATGAATTCGAATGCCACTGCCGTCGTCAAGGACCTGGTTCTGGTCGGCGGCGGCCACGCTCACGTTTTGGTTCTCAAGCGCTTCGGCATGCGGCCGATTCCGGGAGTGCGGCTTACGCTGATCGCCAGAGACATCGACGCGCCGTACTCGGGGATGTTGCCGGGTTTCGTCTCCGGCCACTACGGCCGCGAGCAATGTCATATCGACCTGCGCCGGCTGGCAAGCTTCGCCGGCGCGAGACTGTATCACGATGAGGCTGCGGGTCTGGATCTCAGCGCAAAACACGTGCTGTGTTCGAGCCGTCCTCCGGTACGCTACGACGTAGTGTCCATCGATATCGGGTCGCGCCCGCGGCAGGACGAGGTACCCGGAGCATCGCTTTACGCGACGGCGGTGAAGCCTATCGATCGCCTCATCGGGCGGTGGGAGCAACTGGTGGATCGCGTGTTGAGCCGTGACGGTTCCACGCGAGTTGGGGTGGTGGGCGGCGGTGCCGCCGGCGTGGAGCTCACGCTCGCCATCCAGTTCCGGTTGCGAAAAGAGGTTGTGGCGGCCGGCCGCGATCCCGGCCTGGTGAATGTGGGGCTGGTGACCATGGGGGAGATTCTTCCGACGTACGCTCCCGAGGTGCGCCACATTCTGATGCGCATCCTGAAGGAACGGAATGTGACCGTGTACATCGACCGCGAAATTGTCGAAGTCAAACCTGGGCGGCTGCTGTGTGCGAAGGGAGGGGAAATCTCTTTCGATGAGATCCTGTGGGTGACCCAAGCGGGAGCAGCGCCGTGGTTGCGCGCATCCGGACTCGAGTGTGACCATGACGGTTTTGTCAAGGTGCGCGATACGCTGCAGAGCGTGACGGATTCCGCCGTGTTCGCTGCGGGGGATGTCGCCAATATGGTAGGACATCCGCGTCCCAAGGCAGGTGTGTTCGCGGTTCGCCAGGGTAAGCCCCTCGCCGACAACCTGCGCCGAGTCCTGCTCGGCAAGCCGCCACGGCTCTTTAGACCCCAGAAGCGGTTCCTGTCGCTGATTTCCGCCGGCAACCGCTATGCCATCGCTTCCCGCTGGGGCTGGGCGATGGAAGGCCCGGCCATGTGGCGGCTCAAGGACTGGATCGACCGCCGCTTCATGAAGCAGTTCGAGGATCTCCCAGAGATGCAGGAAACGCGAACGGCGGCGCTGGAGCCTGGACTCGCGGGGCCAGAGGCGCTCAAGGAACTCTCGGTCATGGCGAGCCGTTGTGGAGGATGTGGCGCCAAAGTGGGCCACACAGTGCTCTCGCGAGTGATCGGGCGTTTGCGCCCCAGTGTTTCCAAAGACATCCTCATCGGCCTGGATGCGCCCGATGACGCTGCGGTCGTTCGCGTGCCCGAGGGAAAGGTCATGGTCCACACGGTCGATTTCTTTCGCAGCATGATCGATGACCCTTATCTCTTCGGACAGGTTGCGGCGAACCACAGTCTCGGCGATATCTTCGCCATGGGAGCCGAGCCGCAGACGGCGCTGGCCATCGCCACGGTGCCCTACGGTCTCGAAGCGAAAATGGAGGACGATCTGTTCCAGATGATGTCCGGAGCGCTGCGCGTTCTGGAGGGCGCCGGCGCGGCATTGGTGGGTGGGCATACCAGCGAAGGGGCCGAGCTTGGGCTGGGTTTCGCGGTCAATGGGACTGCTTCCGAAGAAACGCTGCTGCGCAAGGGTCCCATGGCGTCCGGAGATAGTTTGGTCCTCACCAAGCCCATCGGGACCGGCACGTTGTTCGCCGCCGACATGCGGCACAAGGCAAAAGGGCGGTGGATAGCGACCGCTCTCGATTCCATGCTGCTCTCCTCCCGCGAAGCCGCGCGCTGTCTGCAGCGGTGGCAAGCCACCGCCTGCACCGATGTCACCGGCTTTGGCCTCATCGGTCATTTGGTGGAGATGATCAAGCAGTCGGACGTGGACGTTGCCCTGGACCTGAGTGCGATTCCTTTTCTCGATGGCGCGCTCGATACGGTCGCAGCGGGAATTTTCAGCTCGCTGCAACCTCAGAACATCCGCTTGCGCAGAGCCATCGAAAACCTTCAGCGCGTTTCGTCCGATCCTCGTTTTCCGCTGCTGTTTGACCCACAAACGGCCGGAGGGCTATTGGCGGCGGTGCCGGGAGATCGGGTTGCCGCCTGCGTTACGGAACTGAAGGCCCTGGGTTACTCCGCCGCCACGGTCGTCGGGCAAGTGCTGCCTCGCAGCGAACGATTGGCTCCTGTGACGATATTGAGTTAGAGCAAATAAAGTTGCTCCGCGTGCCCTGCGCCTATCCCCGCGGCAAGCCACGGGGAATTGCAATTGATGTAGGGTGCGCTTGCGCACCGATTACCGGATGGTGCGCAAGCGCACCCTACACCGAAAATTCTACCTCGATGGCGCCGAAGCCATCAGATTGCCGAAGGAGTTTATTTTGGCTGAATATCGATCAGGACGCTCGTGGGCAAAGTGTAAATCGGCCTTGACGGTATGTTGCCGGCCGGATCACCTAAAGGCGACCGGCGGCGTTGCGCTGCTCGTGGGGACCTGGCTCACGCTGGTGAACCAGGCGGACGTTATTGCGACTCGGGGTTTTGATATCGCGGTGCTGGTGAAGGTCATCGTGAATTATCTGACGCCTTTCGTCGTGTCCAATGCCGGCTTGCTTGCCCGCAAAGATTGACGATGAACCCGTCCGGAGATTCAGGAGGAGAGCCGATGCCAAGCCAGAAAATCATCTTTGTCGGCGCAAACGGCGCCGAACTCGCAGCGCGTCTCGACCTGCCGTTGGGAGGCGCGCGCGCTTATGCCATTTTCGCGCACTGCTTCACCTGCTCGAAGGATACCAAGGCCGCGACCTACCTGAGCGCCGCGCTTGCCGAACAGGGAATCGCCACGCTGCGCTTCGATTTCACCGGTCTGGGCGGCAGCGGCGGGGACTTCGCCAACACGAATTTTTCATCCAACGTCGCCGACCTCGTCGCGGCGGCTGACTACCTGCGTGCGAACCATGGCACGCCTGAGATATTGATTGGCCACAGCCTGGGTGGCGCCGCCGTGCTGGCCGCCGCGCCAAAGATTGCCGACGCGCGTGCCGTAGCGACCATCAACGCGCCATTCGATCCGGCGCATGTGCTGCACATGATGGCGGCGGCGCGTCCCGAAATCGAGTTGGCGGGCGAGGCAGAGGTGACGCTCGGCGGGCGGCCGTTCCGCATCAAGAAGCAGTTCATCGAGGACCTCGAGCAGCAGCGGGTCACCGAGGAAATAAAACGGATGAAAAAAGCACTGCTGGTGATGCACGCGCCGCTCGACGTGATCGTCAATATCGACAACGCGGCGCAGATTTTTCTCGCGGCAAGGCATCCGAAGAGCTTCGTGTCGCTCGATGGGGCAGATCATCTGCTCTCGCGCCGCGAAGACGCGATGTACGCGGGCTCGGTGCTGGCTGCATGGGCCGCGCGTTACATCGCGCGACCGCTGTCGGGCGATGCGGATGCGCCGCGGGCAGCACCCGGAGAAGTGATCGTCGCGGAGGCCGGGACCGGGAAGTACGAGCAGACGATCAGTGCGGGGCGCCACCGGTTGCGCGCGGACGAGCCCGTCGCCGCAGGGGGCGCCGACAATGGGCCTTCGCCCTACGATCTGCTGCTCGCCGGTCTTGGTGCGTGCACCTCGATGACGATCCGCATGTATGCCGCGCAGAAGCAGTGGCCGCTCGCCGGCTTATCGGTGAAACTCACGCATGCGAAGGTCTACGCCGAGGACTGCGCCGACTGCGATACCAAAGCGGGAAAGATCGATCGCATCGAGCGCGAGATTACAATCGAGGGTGATCTCGATGGCGCACAGCGCGAGAAACTCCTGGAGATTGCCAACAAATGTCCAGTGCATCGCACGCTGCATTCGGAGGTCTGGATTCCGACGCGGTTGGCCGGCAGCTGACCGCCAAGGCTGGCACGGCTCGCAACAGCGCTTGGATCGGCGCTGCACGCGCGTCGCATCAGGGCACCGTATCATCGGGCATGATTTCGAAGCGCCGCTCGATCAGGTCGGCGTCGTCGAAGTGACGGCGCCCAACGAACGCGGTCGCGTGCCGGCCCCATTGACGCATCGCTCCGGGGTTGTCGATGCCCATGGGCCAGAACAGGAAGCGCTCGGCGCGCTCGGTTCCCTGGACGATGCCGTCCGGTCCGAAAGCGCTGCGCGTGCCGCCGTCGCTGGTGGGCAACGCGCGCAGGTCATCGTCGTCGGCCAGCCGATAGACGGCCTCGTGGATTCTATTGTCGGGCCGCACGTCTATCACGTAGTGCGTGCGGCTTGCGAGGCGCAGCGCGATGCGTTGCGCGGGTGCGAGCGCCGGTAACGTGATCGGCGCGAACGCCCATTCGATGCGCGGCTGGGGGGCCGGCAATGCTTTCACGCGCCCGGTGGGGAAAAACGTATGAAAGCACCCGCACGAGTGCATCGAATCGTAGACGAGCGGGCGGCCCCGGGTGTCGATCGTGACGCGAAACACGAGGCCGTCGAGCCGTCCCGCGAGCAGGTCGAACGCGCTCTCGGACGGACGTTCGGGAAACCAGATCGTGTAGACGAGCTGCGGCAGCGTCCGCTTGCGATAGCGCGTGAATGCTACACGGCCGTATGCGACCGGCTCCGAGAAGTTGACTTCCGGGGCCGGCCCTTTATTCCACGCGAGCGCGCCAAAGCGATCGTGCTCGGCGGCGGTGTCAATCTCGAACACCGGCGCATAGCTCTGCAACAATGCCGCACGCTCGGCGGCGCTGAACTGCGGAATCCCGAGTGCATCGGTGCTTGCCCGTGCGATGAGGCTGGCGACGTGCTCGGGAGAAAGCGCGGCGTCGGCCGGCTCATACCTCACCAGCTTCTCTGTGCCAGACTCGGCTGTGCCGGCTTGACGGAGCATTGTGATCGCCCGCTGCTGCCAGCCGTCGACGCCGCTGAAAAACGGAATGCGGGTGAGCGGATAGAGACCCAAAGCACGCTTCCAGTCGACGTAATCGTCCGGCACTTGCGCCCGGCCGAGCAATAGCTCGCGGCTCGACGGTGAGGCAAGATCATTACGGGCAAGCAGCATTGCGCACCGTCCGGTCGTCGCTTTCGCCTCGTCCTTATCGTTGACATTGAGCGCGGCGAGAAACTCCGATGGCAGATTGACAAGCTCGTAGTGGCGCGCGGTCGCATCCAGGTTCTCAAGGCGCGCCGCCCACGCGGCAAAAGCCGGCTCATTGTCCTTGACCTCGTCGCGGAACGACGCCGAGAAGCGGTCAAGTCGCAGATAAGGAAATCCGGGGATCCGATAAGCGCCGGCATCGCGCACGCCCGCGCGGTCCACGGTCTCATCGAGCGCCGCGAACCATCTCGCACAATCCTTGACTGCGCCGGAGGCGGAATCGAAGTGGGACCTTAACGGCTGCTCGAGGATCGCGCAGCCGGCGGCAAGACCAACGATCAAAACCGCAGCGAGCACGCCACGCAGTTGGCTGCAGTCTGTCGTAGAGAAACGCATCGTTTCGTCAGCCGCCCTGAGTCTTTGCGCGCAATGCCTCGCGGCGCTCGATTTCCACGATCATGGCGAGGAACTGGTCTTGCAGGTTCGCGCGCACCAGCGGTACGGTGATGAAAAGCGGCAGTAGGGTGTCCGGTTCGATGATTCCGCTCCAGCGCAACACGAAGCGGTCATCCGTGCCTTCGATCCTTTCAATGCGATAGCCGCCGTCGAGCTGTTTCAGGTTTCCGGTCAGCACCCGCACGCGGATCGCCCACGGGTGATGCTCCTCGGATCTAACGACAACCTGGATCGGATAGGTGAAAAACAAAAACGCGGCCCGGCCGGCCTGCTCGACGATCGTGGCGTTGCCGTGCCGATCGACCACTTGGCTCTTCCTGATCCCGGGGATAAACTCGGCTAGATGGTCGTAATCGGTGAGCGTCTGCCAGATCACATCGAGCGGCGCGCGCAGCGTCGCGCGGGCGCGGACCGCGACGGCGCTGCCCTGGCGCGCCGCGTCGACCGATACCTGGTCCGCGCCGTAGGCGATGCCGGCGCACAGCAGCATCGCCGGCGCGAGCGCGCATGCTCGCCACGGCCACGAGCGGTGGGCGGCCACCGGCTTACGCTCCGCCGCGCGGCAACGCGACAACCCCGCCGCGACGTGCGAGCTTTGCCCAACAGACACGCTTTGCATCGATCGCTTGCATGCAATCACATGCATAATCAGATGCCCGTTT
>JACPTJ010000450.1 GCA_016192835.1 Betaproteobacteria bacterium | reverse complement strand
TTCCTGGCGCGCGCGGGCCTTTAGCGTGGACCGGCCCGGCCAATGGGATTGCAGGTCCGGGCTATGCGGTAGTGTCTACCTTCCGTCCGAGCGGGGTGTCGTTCTCTGTTGATGAATGATTAGCATCCGCTGGAGCGTTTTTTTCGCCCGCAGCATTGTTAGGAGTATTTTTTGGAACAGGCTTTCCCTTGCCAGGGTTAGGTTTGCGTCCACCAGGCTTGTTCTCGATATGATTGATGCTGCCTATCAAGTCCATGATTTGCTCCCATATTTGGTACCATCGGCAAACCAGTTGATTTCCTTAAGCAATGAATAATCGGGGACCACGGTTTCATAGCACAATCGCCCGGAACGCGACTGGATCGGGAATCCCTTGCCGAACTCTTCGTAGTAGATCGACGCGCCGTGGTGTTTAAAGGTTGGCATGGCGGTCTGTCCCTGCAAGGTTTCGATATTTGAGACCGGAACGGCCGGAATGTGTCTACGCTAGCTACCCAGGTTGAGCTTGTTCGACTTGATCAGATCGGATCGCTTCGTCGTTTCCGAAGCGATAAAGCGAAGGAATTCGGGACGACTCATCAGGAGAACTCGGCCGCCGAGGGGCGCAATCCGATTCTTGAATCCCGGCACCCGTACAGATGCTTCGACTGCCTTGAACAGCGTCTCGATAACATCGGACGGAGTCTTTGCCGGCGCAAATACGCCGAACCAGTTGCCGGCTTCGTAGCCCGGCAGTCCGCTTTCGGCCACCGTCGGCACATCCGGCAGCAGTTCCATGCGCTCAGCACCGGTTACAGCCAGCGCTTTCAGCCGTCCGTTCTTTATGAAGGGTAGTGCCGTATTGGCATCGCCAGTCATCATGTCGACCTGCCCGCCGACGACGTCGGTAATCGCAGGGACCGCGCCCTTGTAAGGAACGTGCACCATGTCAATGCCGCCCCGCGCCTTCAATAGTTCACTCGCAAGGTGCGGAGCCCCGCCTGCTCCCGATGAAGCAAACGTAATCTTGCCGGGATAGCGCTTCGCCAGGGCGATCAACTCTCGAATGTTGTTCGGCGGGAAGCTCGGATTCGCGAAGACGACGAAGTAAATCGAAACGACCGGCGCCACTGCAACCAGGTCGGTGGTCGGATTATAGGGAAGTTTTTCCAGTACCGGATCGACAGAGACATTGCCCGCAGTACCCAATGCCAGGGTGTAGCCGTCCGGCCGGGCTAGCGTCGCGGCCTTGATACCGATCATGCCAGCCGCGCCTCCACGGTTCTCGATCACGACCTGCTGTCCGAGACGCTTGGACATTTCCGCCCCGAGTTGGCGTCCAATCAGATCCGTCGCTCCCCCCGGCGGGTAGGGAATGATCAGGTGAACCGGAGCGCGGGGAAACGGCTGGGCATTGACGACTTGGCAGACACCCAATAATCCAGCTAAGATAAGACTCGCGCTCGCAACGCACGGTACAAGTCCACGCTTGAATCTTCTCCCCTTGCTGCGGTTCCCGGCTCTGTCGTCCATCTTGCCCCCCTTGCTTTCGGCGTGGTTTGTCGGCACCAACACTCAGTCTCGGGATTCGGAACTGAGATTGTGTAAGCGAAGTATATAAGAGCGTCTGAACAAATATCAACGAGCCTCCTGATGGAAAGGTAAGCGGATGGCATTGGATTTGATTATTCGAAACGCCAGGCTATCAGGCGCTGGGGCTGATAATCCGACGGTCGATATTGGCGTGCGGGGCGGCATTATTGTTGCGGTAGGGCCCAATCTCGCCGGGGATGGCCCGGAACACGACGCCCGCGGCAAGCTCGTTTCACCCGGCCTCATTGAGAGCCATTTTCACCTCGACAAGGCGATGATCATCGATCGCGTGCCGATGCAGCCCGACCGTATGGTCCGCGATCATATGAAGCGTACCGCTTCGATCAAGCACACCTTCACCGCGGAAGACATCTACGCGCGGGCGGCAGCGACCATCGAGCAGTGCCTACTGCACGGCGTCACCCATATGCGGACTCAGGTTGAGGTCGACCCGAATGTGGGACTGGTCGGATTCGAGGTGATTGAGCAACTTCGAAAGGATTACGCCTGGGCGATCGATATCCAGCCGTGCGTGTTTCTGCAGGAAGGCTGGACCGATGTGCCCGGCGCCGATGAGAACCTGGTCCACTGCCTGGATCGTGGCGCGCCGGTGGTGGGCGGCGGTATCCGCTATGACAAAGATGGGCCCGGTCAAATTCGCCGTGTTTTCGAGTTGGCGCGGCACTATGACGTTGACGTGGATTTCCATCTCGACGGCGGGCATGACGTGAAAAATCCGGATTACCCGCAGGTTTGCGAGATCACGGACCGGATTCGGTGGCAGGGAAGGGTCGCATTCGGGCACGGGTCCAGATTTTCCTGTATGCCGGTCAAAGAGCAGGCAGCCGTGGGTAAGCGGCTCGGAGAGTCTGGAGTGTCGCTCGCGGTCTTGCCGGCAACCGACCTCTTCAATAGCGGACGCCATATGGAGCACAGCGTGATGCGCGGCGTGACCGACGCCAATACGCTCATCGAACACGGCGCGAACTGCACGCTATCAACCAACAACGTGCTGAACCCGTTTACGCCCTACGGGGATTGTTCTCTGACGCGGATCGCCAATCTTTATGCCAATATCGTTCAGAGGTATGGGCCGAAGGACCTGGGCGTTTGTTTCGAGATGATCACGGATCGGGCGGCGAAGGTGATGCGGCTCACCGATTACGGTATCGAAGCGGGTAAAGCAGCGGACCTGGTGGTGTGGAACGAGGAATTGCCGTCCGACGTTATCGCAAAATGTGCGTTGCCGCTCGCCGGCTTCAAGCGCGGCCGCCGCATATTTCTGCGTGAATTGCCGACTCTTCAACGGCCTCCTAAAACTCAACTCTAAGGCTGGTATGTCCCGACATTTTCGAATTGCGGCGGCACAGTTAGGGCCGCTACACCTGTCCGACACGCGAACTGCGGCTACGACGCGGCTGGTGAAATTACTGCGCGAGGCCCATGGCATGGGTGCGAAGTTCGTGGTGTTTCCCGAACTCGCGTTTACGACGTTTTTTCCACGCCATTGGTACGAAGACCTCAACGAAGTCGACCGCAGGTTCTTTGAGTCCACGATGCCTTCCGCGGAAACACAGCCGCTTTTCGAGGAAGCGAAGAAGCTCGGCATAGGGTTCTATATCGGGTATGCGGAGCTCACTCAGGAGGAAGGCCGCACGCGCCGCTTCAACACCGCGATCCTGGTCGGTCCGGATGGTGCCATCGTAGGCAAGTACCGCAAAATCCACCTCCCCGGCCATGCGGACCATAAGCCGGAAGCTGCTTTCCAGCACCTGGAGAAAAAATATTTCGAAGTCGGCAACCTGGGGTTTCGCGTCTGGCGTTTCATGAACACCATTACCGGCATGTTGATCTGCAATGACCGGCGCTGGCCCGAGGCATTCCGCGTGCTTGCGCTCCAGGGTGCCGAGGTGGTCGCCCTCGGCTTCAACACGCCGAGCGAAAACCTGAGCTATCCGGAACCGCCTGCGCTGCGTGTGCATCATCACCTCATCATGGCGCAGGCGATGGCTTTCCAGAACGCGACCTGGCTGGTCGAAACGGCGAAATGCGGTTTTGAGGATGGCTATCGCATGTTCGGGCACTCGCTGATCGTCGCACCTACGGGCGAGATTGCGGCAAAATCAGCGAGCGAGGAAGATGAGGTGATCTGTTTCAATGCGGACATCGACCTTGCCGCCGATCTCAAGCGCACGATGTTCAATTTCGCAGCGCACCGCCGGCCCGAGCACTATGGACTGATCGTCGAGCGCGTTGGCGCTGAAGTTACGCCCGCAAAGGGTCCGTGAGACGGATCATTGCAACGCTATACCTGCCTCTTTGGCCGAGAACCCTACCGGCGCGTGCTCGCGACCGCGGCATCCACCGCCTCGCGCAGTCCGGACGAGATCGTCTCGATTGCCTGCTCGTCGATGATGAATGGTGGCGCGAGCATTACGTGATCGCCGATCCGCCCATCGACCGTCCCGCCCATCGGGTAGCACATCAGTCCGCGCGCCATCGCTTCACGCTTCACGCGGGCGTTGAGTCCCAGCGCCGGATCGAACGGCTCCCTGGTTTCGGGATCGAGCACCAGTTCGATTGCGTGCAAAAGCCCCCGGCCGCGGATGTCGCCGACGTGCGGATGC
>JACPTJ010000403.1 GCA_016192835.1 Betaproteobacteria bacterium | reverse complement strand
TCGGCTCCGGCCGCGTTGTCTACCAGGAGTACACCCGGATCGAGGCAGCCATCGAAAGCGGCGAGTTTTTCACCAATCCGGTGTTGGGCAAAGCCGTCGCGACCGCGCGCGACAACCGGTCGACGCTGCACATCCTCGGCCTGCTGTCGCCGGGCGGGGTGCACAGCCATGAGCTGCAAATCGCCGCCATGGTCGAACTGGCGGCCGCGGCCGGCGTCACGAATGTGTGTGTGCACGCGTTTCTCGACGGGCGCGACACGCCGCCCAGGAGCGCCGCCGCGTCGCTCGCGCTGCTGCAGCACAAATGCGCGCAACTCAAAACCGGGCGCATCGCCTCCATCGTCGGACGCTACTATGCGATGGACCGCGACCAGCGCTGGGAACGCGTGCAGGCCGCCTACGACCTGCTCACGCAGGGCAAGGCGCTCTACCAGGCGAGCGATGCGCTGGCCGCGCTCGAGCAGGCCTATGCGCGCGGCGAAAGCGACGAGTTCGTGCAAGCGACCGCAATCGCGCCGGTCGTGTCGATGCGTGACGGCGACGCGGTGGTGTTCATGAATTTCCGCGCCGACCGCGCCCGCCAGATGACGCGCGCGCTCACCGATCCCGGGTTCAGCGGCTTTGCGCGCGGCCGCGTTCCCAAACTCGGTTACTACTGCACGCTGACCAGCTACGGCGCGGACTTCACGCTGCCGGCGGCATTCCTGCCGCAAAACGTCCGCAACGGTTTCGGCGAATACGTCTCCGGGCAGGGGCTCAGGCAGCTGCGCATTGCCGAGACCGAGAAGTACGCGCACGTCACCTATTTCTTCAACGGCGGAGTCGAGACACCCTATCCCGGCGAGGAGCGCGTGCTGGTGCCTTCGCCCAAGGTTGCGACCTACGACCTGAAGCCCGAGATGAGCGCGTACGAGCTGACCGACAAGCTGGTGGCGGCGATCGCCAGCCGCCGGTTCGACGCCATCATCTGCAACTACGCCAACGGCGACATGGTCGGCCACACCGGCAATCTCGCGGCGGCGACCCAAGCGATCGAAGTGCTCGACGAATGCCTCGGGCGTGTCGTCGAGGCGATGCGCAGCCACGGCGGCGAAGTGCTGATCACCTCGGATCACGGCAACGCCGAGACCATGCTCGACGAGACCAACCATCAGGCGCACACCGCGCACACGTTGAACGTGGTGCCGCTGCTCTACATCGGGCGCAAAGCCGCAGTCCGCGACGGCGGCGCGCTGCAGGATGTGGCGCCGACGCTGCTCAGAATGATGGGGCTGCCGCAGCCGCCGGAAATGACGGGCCGGCCGCTGATCAACTTTGTATAGAAATTAACTCACGCACAAGTTGAAACCGCCGATAAACGCCGATGAACGCGGATAAGATCAAAAACATCGACAGCGGCTGTTCAGTAATTTCGGAATATCGGCGTTTATCGGCGTTTATCGGCGGCTAATTGCTGTTTTTTTGATGGGTCCCCGGCACATCCTCCGTATACTCACGATCCTGCTCGCGGCCAGTGCTGGCGCGGCCGGGACCGCCCCGGCGGCCAGCGCGCAGAAGGAAGAACTCCGGCAGTTGCGCGGCCGCATCGATGCGCTGCAGCAACGCCTTGCCGCGGCCGAGGAAACCAAGAGCGAGGCGGCCGACTCGCTGCGCGAATCGGAGCGCGCAATCTCCGAAACCAACCGCGTGCTGCGCGAACTCGCCGGGCAACGACGCGCGCTCAACGCGCAGCTCAGCGAGTTACAGGGCCAAAGCCGCCGCGCGACGGCTGAAATCGACGGCCAGCAGGCGCGGCTCGCGCGGCTCCTCTACCAGCAGTACATCGGCGTCCAGCCGGACGCGTTGAAACTGCTTTTGAACCGCGACGATCCGAACCGGATTGCGCGTGAGCTGCATTACCTCACCCACTTGTCGCGCGCGCGCGCCGAACTGATCCGCAGTCTGCGCTCGAATCTCGGCCGGCTCAACGAACTGGAAGGCGCGACCCGGCAGCAAAGCGCCGGGCTCGCCGCGATCGATGCCAAGCAGCAGGCGCAGCGCAAGCGCCTCGAGGCCGAAAAACGCGCGCGCAAAACAGTGCTGGTGCGCGTATCGCGCCAGATCGAGCATCAGCGGCGCGAGATTTCGACCCTCAAACGCAACGAAAACCGGCTCGCCACGCTGGTCGAGCAACTGAGCCGGATGCTGTCGCGCACGCGGCCGCCGACGCTGCGCAACGAACGCCTGCCGGATGCCTCGGGCGACGGCAGCCCGTTCGCCCAGCTCAAAGGCCGGCTCAATTTGCCCGTGCGCGGGGAACTTCGCAACCGCTTTGGCAGTCCACGTGAAGACAGTGGCCTGTCGTGGAAGGGACTGTTCATCGCGGCTCCCGCCGGCCAGGAGGTCAAGGCGATCGCGGCGGGCCAGGTGGTGTTCGCTGACTGGCTGCGCGGCTTCGGCAACCTGCTGATCATCGACCACGGCGGCGGCTACATGAGCCTGTACGGCAATAACGAATCACTGTACAAGCAGGTCGGCGCGGCGACCTTGGGCGGCGAGACCGTGGCCGCGGTCGGCAATAGCGGCGGGAATGCAAATTCCGGTTTATACTTTGAAATTCGGCATCAAGGCAGGGCATTCGATCCGCTGGTATGGGTCAATTTGAAATAATGAACTTTTTTTGACGGGGTTGGCAATGCGCAGCAAACTGCAACAAGTAGGATTGATCGCGCTCGGCGCGTGTCTGGGCGTGATGATTTCGCTCAACTTTTCCGCGGTGGCGCAACGCGATGTACTGGCGCCGCTGCCGGTTGAGGAGCTGCGCGCGTTCACCGAAGTGTTCGGGCGCATCAAGAGCGACTACGTCGAACCGGTCGCGGACAAGAAACTCATCACCGAGGCCATCACCGGCATGGTCTCCGGCCTGGATCCGCATTCTTCCTACCTCGACGCTGACGCGTTCCGCGAGCTGCAGGTCGGCACGCAAGGCGAATTCGGCGGGTTGGGAATCGAAGTCGGCATGGAAGACGGCTACGTCAAGGTCGTCTCTCCCATCGACGATTCGCCGGCCGCGCGCGCCAACATCAAGCCGGGCGACCTGATCATCAAGCTCGACGATACCTCGGTCAAGGGCATGACGCTCAACGATGCGGTGAAACGCATGCGCGGCAAGCCCAACACGCAGATCACGCTCACCATCGCGCGCAAGGGCGAGGCGAAGCCGATCATCGTCACGCTGACGCGCGCCGTGATCAAGATCCAGAGCGTGAAATCGAAGGTGATCGAGCCGGGCTACGCTTATTTCCGCGTCACCCAGTTCCAGGAGCAGACCGGCGAGATGCTGGCGAAAGCGATCGAAGCGGCGTTCAGGGAAAACCGGGGGGCAATGCGCGGCATCGTGCTCGATCTGCGCAACGACCCGGGCGGATTGCTGAACGGCGCGGTGGCGGTATCGGCGGCGTTCCTGCCGCAGAATTCGCTGGTGGTCTATACCGACGGCCGCACTGACGACGCAAAAATGCGCCTCACCGCGAGCCCCGAGCATTACCTGCGCGGCCGGCTCAAGGACGACTATCTCTCCAGGCTGCCCACGGAAGTGAAGAAAGTGCCGATGGTGGTGCTCGTCAACAGCGGTTCGGCGTCCGCTTCTGAAATCGTCGCCGGCGCGCTGCAGGACCACAAACGCGCGGTCATCATGGGCACGCAAACGTTCGGCAAGGGCTCGGTGCAGACCATTCTGCCGCTCGGCAACAGCACCGCGATCAAGCTCACCACTGCGCGCTATTACACGCCCAACGGCCGCTCGATCCAGGCCAAGGGCATCGTTCCGGACATCACGCTCGACGACGGCAGTGCCAGCCGCGCTGATTCCGGCCTCAGGATGCGCGAGGCCGATCTGACCAAGCATCTGCTCAACGAGCGCAGCGAAGACGCGGCCAACCGCGTCGCGCCGCCGGCCACCAACGCGTTCAATTTCGTTCCCGAGCCGCGGCCGAAGGATGTCGACGAGAAAACCACCAAGCCACAGCCGGGCGAGATCGTAGCGAAGAACGACTACGAGCTGGGGCAGGCGCTCTTGTTTCTGAAAAGCCGCGCCCTCGCGCGCGCGAACTAGTGTACTGCTTCGTTAATGAGCAGACCTAAGTCTCCGACAATCAAGAGGTCCGCGACGCGGCGCTATTTGTAGCGCAGGCGCCTCGCCTGCAATCCAATGGCTGATTTCAGATGAACGATTGCAGGCGAGGCGCCTGCGCTACAGGGTTGCACATGGTTTCGCGAATGAGAAAATGGACGACGACCAGCTACTGCGCTACAGCCGGCACATCCTGCTGCCGCAGCTCGGCATCGAAGGCCAGGAAAAATTCCGCCGCTCGCACGCACTGATCGTCGGTGCCGGCGGCCTCGGCTCGCCAGTCGCGCTGTACCTGGCTTCCGCCGGCGTCGGCACCCTGACGATCTGCGATGGCGATGCGGTCGACCTCACCAACCTGCAGCGCCAGATCGTGCATCGCAACGATGCGATCGGCAGTCCCAAGGCTGAATCGGCGCGGCGCACGCTGGCGACGCTCAATCCAGAAGTCACGGTCAACGCGCTTACGGAGCGCATCGCCGGCGCGCGGCTCGACCGGCTCGTGTGCGATGCGGACGTCGTGCTCGACTGCAGTGACAATTTCGCCACCCGCCACGCGATCAACCGTGCCTGCGTCGCACACGGCAAGCCGCTGGTGTCGGGTGCCGGGGTGCGCTTCGATGGGCAGATCGCAGTGTTCGATCTGCGGGAAGCGCAATCGCCCTGTTATCACTGCCTGTTCCCGGAGCAGGGTGACGATACCGACATGCGCTGCGCGGTGATGGGCGTGTTCGCACCGCTTACCGGCATCATCGGTTCGATGCAGGCGGCCGAAGCGCTGAAATTGCTGGCGGGCATCGGCGCAAGCCTCGCCGGCCGTCTGCTGCTGCTCGATGCGCTCGCCATGGAATGGCGCGCGGTGCGGCTCAAGCGCGACCCCGCGTGTCCGGTATGCGGCGCGCGCGGCGCGAACCCCTAGCCTCGAACACGAGAGGACATGCTCGCTGCGCGTAGGGTGCGCTTGCGCACCATCCGGCAATCGGTGCGCAAGCGCACCCTACAGCAGCCGCGTCCAGACCGTAGAACGCGGGTTCAACATCAGGGGGAATGTTCCCGATTGGTGTCGCTGTTTCCGGCCGGTGGGACCTCGGCCGGCGCAGCCTGCGGCCCCGCCAGCAGCGCTTCGAGATCGCGCACAATCTGCTCGACGTTGGGGCCGGCGCGTCCCTGGCATTGCAGCAGCACGCGCGCCGGGAATTCCTGCAGTAACGGCGGCCGGCCGGTGGCGCGGATCTTTGCCACGCTGTCGAGCGCGGGCGCGAGATACGTGCCCTTGAAGCCGGCCTTCATGCTTTCGATCGCTTCGATCAGCGCCTGCTGCGAGCGCGCGACGCCGATCAGAATCTCGGCAAGCTGATGCGTGGTGAGGTTCATGGGGGCTCCCGTTGGTCTAATTCCAATTCCACTTCAAGAATTACATTATTTTCGGTGTAGGGTGCGCTTGCGCACCATCCGGCAATCGGTGCGCAAGCGCACCCTACTCCATTCAATAGGTCAGCAGCGGCGGCCATTGCTCGATCCAGTATTGCATCGGGTCGCGCCTGAAACCGCTTTTCGCAAACTGATGCCAGCGGCCGGTGACGAAACTCATGATCAGGTTGGCGCGTGCGGCCGTATCCGGCAGCGCCGGCAATTCATTCTGGCTCACGGCGAAACGCAGCGCCTGCTTGAACGTGGCCTCGAGGCGGTCGTGCAGTTGATTGATGCGCAACTGCAGACGCTCGTTTTCGTGCACCAGCGCATCCCCGATCAGCACGCGCGTCATGCCGCGGTTTTTCTGCGCGAAGCTAAGCAGCATCGCGGTGATCGCCTCGAGCTGCTTGAGCCCGTTGGTCTCCTCGCTGGTGATTTTGTTGATCAGCCCGAACAGCGTCTCCTCGATGAATTCGATCAGCCCCTCGAACATCTGCGCCTTGCTCGCGAAATGCCGGTAGAGCGCGGCCTCCGACACGTCGAGCCTGGCGGCGAGCGCCGCGGTCGTGATTTTTTCCGCCGCCGGCGCTTCCAGCATTTCCGCCAGCGCATGCAGGATCTGTAACTTGCGGTCTCCGCGTTTCGCAGCCATCCCCCACCTCCCAGTCCGCGCCGCTCAGCGCAGGTGCCACGCGAGACGTGGCAGCTGCGTTAGGCTCCTGATGCTAAAATCCACGTAGCCGGGAGTCCTCGCCGCCCGCGCCACCCACACCGTCGACATGCCGAGTTTTTTGGCTGTTTTCAGATTCTCGAGCGTATCTTCAACCATGATGCAGGCGGCGGCGCGCACCCGGTTCCTGCGGAACAGCTTCAGAAAACCGTAGCTGTCCGGCTTCGGCCGGTAGCCGGTATGCTCGATGGAAAACACGTCTTCGAACAGATCGGCGATCCCCAGCGCGCCCAGCACCGCAAGCGCATAATGCACCGGGGAATTGGAAAACACCAGCTTGCGCCCCGGCAGCCGCGCGAGCGTCGAGCGCAGCCCGGGCTCCCGCACCACCATGCCCGCGAGCTCGGGAAAATGATGGGTCGCGCGCAGAAAGTGCTGCGGGTCGGTCGCGTGATGGCGCATCAGTCCGATCAGCGTCGCGCCGTAGCGCTGCCAGTAATGCCGGCGCAACTCGCCCGCCTCGGCCTCGTTCAACCCGAGGTGCGTCTGCAGATAGGCGGTCATCGCGCGATTGATGTGCGGAAAGATATGCGGGCTGGCGTTGTGCAGCGTATTGTCGAGATCGAAAACCCACACCCGGTTGAACTTCAAAGGCTCCCGTCCCGTGACGCGCCGGCTAATGCCGCTTGATCAGCGTGCCGACGCCTTCACTGGTGAGGATTTCCAGCAGCAGCGCGTGCTCGACGCGGCCGTCGATGATGTGGCACGAATTGACGCCGTTTTTCACCGCCTCCAGCGCTGAGCCGATTTTCGGCAGCATGCCGCCGGAGATGGTGCCGTCGGCGAACAGAGCGTCGATCTTCTTGGCGGTGAGCCCGGTCAGCAGGTTGCCGTTCTTGTCGAGCACCCCCGGCGTGTTGGTCAGCACCACCAGCTTCTCCGCCTTGAGAATTTCGGCGAGCTTGCCGGCGACGAGATCGGCGTTGATGTTGTACGACTCCCCGTCCTTGCCGACGCCCACCGGCGCGATCACCGGCACGAAATTCTGCGCGGTCAGCACCTCGATTATCTCCGGATCGATCGACTCGACTTCACCGACCTGGCCGATGTCGATCAGCTCGTCGGGATTGTCCTTGTCGCGCATCATCATCTTGCGTGCGCGGATCAGCGGGCCGTCGGTGCCGGAGAGCCCGACCGCGCGGCCGCCGCTGCGGTTGATCAGATTCACGATGTCGGTGTTGACCTGGCCGCCGAGCACCATCTCGACCACGTCCATGGTTTCGGCATCCGTCACGCGCATGCCCTGGATGAACTCGCCCTTCTTGCCGACTTTCCGCAACTGGTCGTCGATCTGGGGACCGCCGCCGTGCACGATCACGGGGTTGATGCCGACGAGCTTGAGCAGGACGACATCGCGCGCGAAGCTGTGCCTCAGCGTCTCGTCGGTCATCGCATTGCCGCCATACTTGACGACGACGGTCTTGCCATGAAAGCGCTGAATGTACGGCAGCGCCTCGGCAAGAATTTTCGCTTTCAGCTGGGCGGTGGTGGCGGTCAGAGCCATGGGAATCGCAGGGATCGGGTAAACGCCGGCTATTCTACACGAGCGCCGGCAACAAAAAAGGCGGCAGCCCTTGCGGCCTGCCGCCCTGCGGTCCAGCCTGCGCCGGGATATTACTGGATTGCGATGCGCTTGACCGCGGCCGACGCTTTCTTCGGCAGCGTCAGCTCGAGTATGCCGTCGGAATACCTGGCCTGGGTCGCGGTCTCGTCGACATCCTGATCGAGCGCGAACGCGCGATAGACCTTGCCGTAGTGGCGTTCCGAGCGCAGCAATCTTGCGCCGTCCTTGATCTCTTTTTCGTTTTTCACTTCGGCGCTGATTTCGACCTGGTTGCCGTCGACCGAGCCGTTGATGTCCTCCTTCTTCACGCCGGGAATCTCGGCGCGCACCGAGTAACTCTTGTCGTCTTCGGTCACATCAATACGCAGCTGTGCCGGGACCGTCGGCTCGTAGTTCATCGGACGCACGAAAAAACCGCGCATGAGATCATCCAGCGCATTGTCAAGCACGTCGAAACGGGCAATGTTTGCCATAAAGTTCTCCTTTCGTCATCGGATCGGGCTTTGCACCCTACCCCGTGGATATGGGTCACGCTCACGGGATTTCAAGGGGTTCGCGGGATGCCTTGTCTTCCGCCAGAAAAGTTTGTAAATTGCGGCATCCCGCGCGAATTCAAGCCCCGCCCATGAGCTCCCCCGGCGACCCGGACCTGCAGCAATACCGCGCAGCGCTACCGCGACGGCGGCAGCCCGCGCTGACTGCGGTTCTGCGCTAATGCATCTGGCCGCCACCGGCGGCCGCCCGCACTTCGGCATCGACCTTGAGCGTTGACCTGACCCCGTGCGAGTCCTGCACGGTGAGCGTGAGTGGCACGCGCTCGCCCGCTTTCAGCTCACGCCGAATGTCGATCAACATCACGTGAAAGCCGCCGGGCTTGAGATTCACGGTCTTCCCGGCCGGCAGGTCGAGCTTGGCGAGCGGGCGCATTTTCATCACGCCGCCGTCCATGGTCATCGTGTGCAACTCGGCCTTGGCCGCGACCGGGCTCGCGACACCCACCAGTGCGGCATTGGCCTTTGCCGTGATGTCCATGTAGGCGCCGGCCACGCTCTGCCCCGCAACCGTGGCGCGCACCCACGGCTTGCTGACGCTGACTGCGTCGGCGGCCAGCGCCGGCGCGCGCGGCCCGATCAGGAACGCGATGGCCACTGCGCACACGACCCAGTGCCTGCTGATCTGCATTTGAAACTCCCTGACACCCGGCCAATTATCGAGCTTTGCGTAACTGCGTTACATCGCTCGGCCCTCTCCCCCGCGCCCGCGGAGGGCGGAACAGGTTCCATCGGCTTGCCGATGGATGTGACCCCGCAGCGGGATGCAAAGCGCCGGATATCCGCGTGCTATTGTGCGCCTTCACGGTCGCATCCCGTAAACGGGTCCCTGCTCCACGCTCCGGCGCACCCTCTCCCCCGGGGGGCGAGGGCAGCGTCGAGCGAAACCGGACTGTCATCCGGTTTCGTAACATTTGGTAGAAGGGCGCCCATTGTTTCAATTATCGGGCAGCCCCGCAACCTCAACCGCACGCCCGGGTGTTCCCTGTTTGCTATAATCAGGTTTTTTTCAGCACTCATGCGCGCTTTACTGCTCCTGCTCTCGCTCGGCATCGCCACCGCATCTCTTGCCCAATCCGCCGGTTCGTCCGTGCCGGCGGTCGCCGCCAAGTCCTACCTGCTGCTCGATTTCCACAGCCAGCAGGCGCTCGCGAGCCGCAATCCCGGTGCGCGGGTCGAGCCCGCATCGCTCACCAAGCTGATGACGGCCTATCTTACGTTCGCGGCACTCAAGCAAAAGCAGATCCAGCCGACGCAGACCGTGGCGGTGTCGGAACGCGCATGGAAAGCCGAGGGCTCGCGCATGTTCATCGAGCCGCGCAAGCCGGTCACGGTCGACGAACTGATGCGCGGCATGATCGTGCAATCCGGCAACGATGCATGCATCGCGCTCGCCGAGCTGATCGCCGGCAGCGAGCAGACATTTGCGCAGCAGATGAACCGCGAGGCGCAAAGGCTCGGCATGAAGAACACCCACTTCGTCAACTCGACCGGCCTGCCGAATCCGCAGCATTATTCAACTGCACGCGACCTCGCACTGCTCGCGAGCGCCATCATTCGCGACTTTCCGGAATATTACCCGCTGTATTCGACCAAGGAATACCGCTACAACAACATCACGCAGGCCAATCGCAACCGCCTGCTGTGGACGGACCCGACGGTCGACGGCATGCAGACGGGCTACACAGAAAACGCGGGCTACTGCCTGATCACGTCCGCCCGGCGCGGCGAGCGCCGCCTGCTCTCGGTGGTGCTCGGCGCCGCCTCCGAAGCGGCGCGCGCGGCGGAAAGCCAGAAGCTGCTCAATTACGGCTTTCAGTTTTATGATAG
>JACPTJ010000402.1 GCA_016192835.1 Betaproteobacteria bacterium | reverse complement strand
CGCGCGGGCGCAGGATCTGGTGCGGCTGGCGGGCAGTCATGCCGTGCGTATCATGGCCGTGGATAGCGGCCGGCTCGACGGGCTGACCGGGCATGCGCGCCATCAGGGTGTCGCGGCACGGGTGCTGGCCGCGCCGCAGCGCCACGATCTGGATGCCGTGCTCGATGAAGTGCAAGGTTCGGCGCTGTTGCTGGTGCTCGATGGCGTGAAGGACCCGCACAACCTCGGCGCGTGCCTGCGCGTCGCCGATGCATTCGGCGTAAACGCGGTAATCGCGCCCAAGGACCGGGCCGTGGGAATTACTCCGGTGGTGTCGAAAGTCGCGAGCGGCGCTGCCGAAAGCGTGCCCTACATCGCGGTAACCAATCTGGCGCGCACCTTGCGCGAGCTCAAGGAGCTCGGGATCTGGATAATCGGCGCCGACCAGGATGCAGCCACGCAGCTCTATGACGCCAAGCTGAGCGGCGCGCTGGCGTGGGTGTTTGGCGCGGAGGGCGAGGGCATGCGGCGCCTGACGCGCGAGCATTGCGATGAACTCGTGCGCATCCCGATGGCTGGCACGGTGGAAAGCCTCAATATCTCGGTCGCGAGCGGCGTTTGCCTGGGAGAAACCTTCCGCCAGCGCGCGGCGGCGGGCAAACCCGCTGGATCGTGAATCGTGGTTCGTATCGATCGCCGTGTTGCGTTGCCGTCATATTTCCGGTAATAATGACGGCATGAAAGCACGGCCCGATTATTCCCGCTTGCTCATTCCCCCGAAGCAAAGTTTTTTTCTTTTCGGCATGCGCGGCGTCGGCAAGAGCACTTGGGCGCGCAAGGAGTTCCCGCAGGCCGTGCGGTTCGATCTTCTGGACGAAGGCCTCTACCAGAGCTACCTGCGCGAGCCGCGGTTGTTCGGGCGGGAGCTCGCTCGCGTCGCGCCCGGAACCTGGATCGTCCTGGACGAGGTGCAGCGGCTCCCCGCGCTTCTCAACGAGGTTCACAGGTCGATCGAGGAGCGGGGACTGCGCTTCGTGCTGCTGGGATCGAGCGCACGCAAGCTCAAGCAGGCCGGCACCAATTTGCTCGCCGGACGCGCGTTGCGCCGGGTCATGTTGCCGCTCCTTCCGCCGGAGCTGGGCTCCGATTTCGACCTCGAAGACGCGTTGCGCTACGGAACTCTGCCGATCATTCTGTGCGCTGCGGACCGGCGCGACAGCCTCGAGGCCTATGTGCACCTGTACCTGAAAGAGGAGATTCAGGCCGAGGCCCTGGTTCGCAATCTTCCGGGCTTCGCGCGTTTTCTTCCTGTGGCGGCGTTATTCCACGGGCAGGTGCTGAACGCCGCCGGACTTGCGCGCGATGCCGGGGTGGCGCGGACCACGGTCGTGGGCTATCTGGAAATTCTTGCCGATACGCACCTGGCCTGGCTGCTTCCGGCCTACGAGGGCAGGCTTCGCGTCAAGGAGCGCAGGCACCCCAAGCTCTACTGGGTCGACGCGGGGGTCATGCGCGCCGTGAAGCGCGAGTTTCACGCGCCCGGCGAGATGGAGCGCGGCTCCTTGCTGGAAGGCTGGGTGGCGACGCTGCTGAGAGCCTACGGGGAACCCGGGACCGGTCTGGGAAAAAGATACGACGCCCTGTATTACTGGGCGCCGGCCGAAGGCGGTACCGAGGTGGATTTCCTGGTCAAGCGCGGCGCCGAGTCGATTGCGATCGAGGTCAAAGCGAAGCGCTCGCTCGCGCCGCGCGACTTCGCGGGCTTGAAGGCAATCGCTGAACTGAAAGGCGTGCAAAGGCGCATCGCGGTCTTCCTGGGCGAACGCCCGTACAACACGGAGGACGGAATCGAAGCGCTCCCGGCCGGCCAGTTCGCCGAAGAACTTGCCTCGGGGCGGGTGTAATGAATGCAGGCCATCTTGCGTGGCACATGATGGCCTGCTTCGTCGGGATCTAAGCCGGGGCCGAGGTCCAAGCGGTTTCGTACGCGCAAGCTGATTCTGGCGGGCCGGCCGGAATCACGAGCCAGGCGCCACGGTCTTTTCCGCGCACGTTGATATCTTCCTGAAAACTCTGTAGAATCCGCGGCCTTGGTCGGGATGCTCTGCGGGTCCGGACCGTTTTCCTTGCCTCACCGCCCGCGCATGACGGGAGGCCGATTAACGCAACTGAGCCCATAAGGAGATACTTGATGCGGCATTACGAAATCGTTTTTATTGTTCATCCCGACCAGAGCGAACAGGTTCCCGGGATGATCGAGCGCTGTCGTTCGATGGTGCTCGCCAAAGGCGGCAAAGTTCACCGGCTCGAAGACTGGGGCCGGCGCCAGATGGCTTATCCCATCCAGAAGCTGCACAAGGCACACTACGTGCTGATGAACATCGAGTGCAACAACGAATCCCTCGATGAACTCGAGCACGCTTTCAAATTCAACGACGCGGTGTTGCGCCATCTGGTGGTGAAGATGACCGCTGCCGTGACCACCGCCTCGCCGATGATGAAAGAAGAAAAGTCGCGCTCGCTGACCCCGGGTCAGGATGCTGCGCCCAGGACAGCGCCCGCGGCGGCGCCAGTGCCCGCGGCAGCGACGGCAGCACCGGTGGGAACCACGGCTTAAGTGAAGCGCAACGAGGTCGTGATCGACGGCCGCTTGCTGAAGCGCAGCGTGTTGCGTTATACCCCGGCCGGAACGCCAGCAGTTGATCTGTTGATTGGGCACCGCTCGATCCAGAACGAGGCAGGCGGCCGGCGCGAAGCGCGCTGTGAAATCGAGGCGGTAGCGCTGGGCGATATGGCGCTCAAGCTCGGCACGGCAAAACTCAATCGGTCGCTGCAGGTTTGCGGGTTCCTCGCGCAGCGCAGCCCCGGCAATCGCAGGCTGGTGCTGCACGTGGTGAGCATGGACGCAATCGCAGGTGACCAGGAATAGAACCGGGAATCAAGGAGATTACAATGGCAATGGGAAGAGGCAGGACCGGCAAAGGCCGCAACGACAAGAAAGACAAAGACAAGAAACGCGGTTCGAAACAGCTGTTTCGGCGCAGGAAGTTCTGCCGTTTCACCGCCGAGAAAATCAAGCAGATCGACTATAAAGACATCGATCTGCTCAAGGATTTCATCAACGAAAACGGCAAGATCATACCGGCGCGCATCACCGGCACCAAGGCGCACTACCAGCGCCAGTTGAGCGATGCGATCAAGCGCGCGCGCTTCCTCGCGCTCCTGCCGTTCACCGATCTGCACTGAGGGGATACGCGATGCAAATCATACTGCTCGAAAAACTGGCCAATCTCGGCGAGCTCGGCGAGGTGGTCAAGGTCAAGGAAGGCTACGCCCGTAATTTCCTGATTCCGCACGGCAAGGCCAAGCGCGCGACGCAGGCCAACATCGCCGAATTCGAAAAACGCCGCACTGAGCTCGAGTCGGCGCAGGCTGTAGCGCTCGCCGCGGCGCAGGAACGCGCCGCGAAGCTCGACGGCCTGCTGGTGCAGATTACGCAGAAAGCCGGCGTCGACGGCAAACTGTTCGGCTCGGTCACCAACATCGATATTGCGGAAGCGCTCAAGGCGCAGGGTTTCGAGGTGCCGCGCGCGGCGATCCGCATGCCGGAAGGACCGCTCAAGCAGGTCGGCGATCAGCCGGTCAAGATCGCGCTGCATACGGACGTGGTCGTCACCATCACGGTTTCGGTGCTCGGCGAACCGGCTTAGTCGCTCATTTAAAACGGCATTTTTCTGCGACGGGAAAAAGGGCTGGCGACGGCCCTTTTTTTTCGCTATTGCAGCGTGTAAAGTGCTGCTCTCCTGCTGCTGCACAAAAGCTTAGTCATGGCCCAAGCCGTAACCCCGATCACCCGCGATCCGCAGATCGAAACGCTCAAGCTGCCGCCGTATTCGCTCGAGGCCGAGCAGTCGGTGCTCGGCGGGCTGCTGCTCGACAACAGCGCATGGGAAAAAATCGCCGACGCGGTCAGCGACGCTGACTTCTACCGCGCCGACCACCGCCAGATTTACCGTCACATATCGGTTCTGATCGAAGGCAACAAGCCGGCCGATGCGCTGACCGTTGCCGAGAGTCTCGAGCGCAGCGGCAAGCTCGAAGAAGTGGGCGGCCAGGCCTACCTCGGCTCGCTCGCGGTCAACACACCCAGCGCCGCCAACATCCGGCGCTACGCCGAAATCGTGCGCGAACGCGCGATCATGCGCAGGCTCGCCGAAGTTGGCACGGAAATCACCGAGTCGGTATTCAGTCCGCTCGGCCGCTCGGCCAAGGAGCTGCTCGACAACGCCGAGAAGCAGGTATTCGCGATCGCCGAAGCAGGCGCGCGCGGACAGCAGGGTTTTCGGGAAATCCAGCCGCTGCTGACCGAGGTGGTCGAGCGTATCGACACGCTGTACAAGCGCGACAATCCGAGCGACGTGACCGGCATACCCACCGGCTTCACCGATCTCGATCGCATGACTTCGGGCTTGCAGCCGGGAGACCTGGTGGTAGTCGCCGGCCGCCCGAGCATGGGCAAAACCGCGTTTGCGCTGAATGTGGCCGAACACGTGGCGCTGGTCGAGAAAATGCCGGCGGCGATATTCAGCATGGAAATGAGCGGCACGCAACTGGTGATGCGCATGCTCGGATCGCTGGGACGTCTGGACCAGCACAAGATGCGCACCGGTTCGCTCAATGACGACGACTGGCAGAAGCTCACTGCCTCGGTCGGCAGGCTGAGCGAAGCGCCGGTGTTCGTGGACGAGAGCGGCATGTTGAACCCGACCGAGTTGAGAGGCAGGGCGCGCCGCCTGCATCGCCAGCAGGGCGGCCCCGGCTTGGGCTTGATCGTGGTGGATTATCTGCAACTGATGGAAACCGGCAACAGCACCGAGAATCGCGCGACCGAGGTGGCGGAAATTTCGCGATCGCTCAAGGCGGTGGCCAAGGAGCTCAACGTGCCGGTGATGGCGCTGTCGCAGTTAAACCGCGGCCTCGAGCAGCGCCCGAACAAGCGTCCGGTGATGTCGGATTTACGCGAATCCGGGGCTATTGAACAGGATGCGGATCTGATCCTGTT
>JACPTJ010000401.1 GCA_016192835.1 Betaproteobacteria bacterium | reverse complement strand
GCTCGACGCCGTAATCGCGCTCCGCCGCCGCGCGCGACACCTTGCCGTTGCGCAGGTCCGCCGCAATCGCTTCGAGCGAGCGCTCCGCGGGCGCGCCGTAACCGCCCGCGCCCGGCGTTTCGATGCGCATCGAGTCGCCGACCTTCATTTCGACCAGCGCAACTTTGGAGAACAGTTCTTCCTGATCGGGACGGCCGTAGATCTGGCGCGCAATGCCGAGCCCGCCGCGAAATTTGCCCGCACCGCCGGAGTCCTCGACCAGCGCGTACTCGTCGACCATCAGCGGATATTCGTTCTCGAGCGCTTCGGCCGGCAGGTTCGAGGTGTTGGTCATGTGCACGTGCACGGCGTCCATGCCGTCCGCATCGAACCGCGCGCCGCTGCCGCCGCCGAGTGTCTCGAGATAAACGTAATAGCCCTGGCGGCGCGTAAGCTCCCCTGAATAGACGATCGCCGGCACCACATCGTTGCCCGACGCCATGACGCGCTCGGGTGGGAGCACGCCGCGGAACGCGCCGAAGATCGCACCGGCGACTTTCTGGCACGTGATCGAGCGCGCGCCGACCGGCGCCGGCGGGTTCGGATTGACGATGCTACCCGGCGGCGCGCTGATGCTGACCACGTCGAACAACCCCGCGTTCGGCAACAGCTCCGGATCGAGCAGCGCCTTGATCGAATAGTAGACGCACGCGTGCAGCGCGTTGGTCGGCACGTTCATCGCGCCGCGCGCCTGCTGCCCCGAGCCGCTGAAGTCGAGGCTCAGACCGTCCGCGGCGACGCGCACGGTAACGCTGATCGGCACCGGGTCGCCGCCCATGCCGTCGTCGTCCAGATAGTTGGTGAACGAATATTCGCCGAGCCTGAGCTCCGCGATGCGGTTGCGGATGCGCCGGCGCGTATAGGCGATCACGTCGTCGATCGACTGCCGCACCGCGGCGATTCCCGTCTGCGCAACCAGCTCGCGGGCGGCCTGCGCGCCGCGTTCGTTGGTTGCGATCTGCACGCGCAGATCGAGCGCGCGCTCTTCGGGATCGCGCGTGTTCTGCACGATCAGATTGAGCATGTCGAGCTCGAGCTCGCCCGCGCGCACGATGCGCACCACCGGCAGGCGGATGCCTTCCTCGAAGATCGAGCGCGCCCCGCCGGCGATCGAGCCCGGCACCGCGCCTCCGACGTCGGCATGATGGCCGACGTTCGCCGTGAAAAATTCGATCTTCCCCTTCCAGAATACGGGAGTCACGCAACTGATGTCGGGCAGATGCGTGCCGTTGGCGAGGTACGGGTCGTTGCACAGGAACACGTCGCCGTCGCGCATGTTCCCGATCGGACACGCCTTGAGCACCGCCTCGACGCCGCCGTTGAGCGAGCCCAGGTGCAGCGGAATCTGCGTACCCTGCGCGATCAGCCGGCCACGCGCGTCGAACAGCGCAACCGAACAGTCGCGCCGCTCCTTGATGTTGGTCGAGAAGCTCGATCGCACCAGCGTGTTGTTCATGTCCTCGGTGATGGACAGCAGGCGATTCGAAAACACCTCCATCGCGATCGGGTCGAACATGGTCGGTTCGCTCACGGAAAGGTTCATTCTAAATTCAACATTTGAACCGCTAAGGACGCGAAGGACGCCAAGGGAATCAACATCAATGTGAACCTGCCTGCCGGCAGCCACGGTCTCGATGCAATCACCAGCATGATAAGACGTAGGGTGCGCTTGCGCACCGATTGCCGGATGGTGCGCAAGCGCACCCTACAACTAAGGACGCCGAGGAAATCGATGCGTGGATGAATTCCGATGTAATCACCAGATTGGTAATCTTGATGACAAGGCTTGTACTTTGTTTTCCTTCGCGTCCTTGGCGTCCTTCGCGGTGAACAGCTTTTTCCAGGTTCATGGTGGCGGAACGCCTTTGACGTTGATCACGAGATTGCCGATACGGTCAACAGCCGCGCTCTGCCCCGGCGCGAGCAGCACGGTCGAGCTCATCTCCTCGATCACCGCCGGGCCGTCGAGCGAAGACCCGGCAGGCAATTCCGGGCGCGCGTAAACCTGCGCCTCGAGCCAGCCGCAACTGGCGCCGAAATAAATTTTGCGCGTGCCCGTTACCGCGGCGGCGACGCTGCCCGTAGCGCTGATTTCGCGCAGCGGCGCCTTGGCGACGTTGCCGACCGCCTGCAGGCGGCAGTTGACGATTTCGACCGCGCGCCCCGGCACGTCGTAGCCGTATTCGCGCTGGTGGGCGGCGGCGAATTCATGCAGAAATCCCGCCATGCCGTCCGCCGCGATGCGCGGCATCGCAACGATCACCTCGAAGTTCTGCCCCTGATAGCGCGCGTCGATGTGGTAGCGGAACGATTGTTCCGGCTGCGGAACCCGCTCCCGCTCGAGCCACGCGCGCGCTTCCGCCTCCATATCGGCGAACAGCTTGCACACGTGCAGCCAGCTCGCGACAGTGACTTCGGCGATTTCGCTGCGCACGAAATCGAAACTGATGTCGGTCAGCAACATGCCGCGCGCGCACAGCGTGCCCGGCTCCTGCGGCACGATCACCGCCGGAATGCCGCATTCTCCGGCGACGTCGATCGCGTGCAGCGGCCCGGCGCCCCCGTAGGCAAACAGCGCGAACTGCGCCAGATCGTAGCCGCGTTCGGTCGATACCGAGCGGATCGCGCGGCTCATGTTGGCATTCGCGATGCGGATCACGCCTTCGGCCGCCTGTTCGAGCGTCAAACCCAGCGGCCGCCCGACTTTGTTCATGATCGTCTCGCGCGCTGCCGCGGCATCGATTTTGAGCCGGCCGCCGAGCAGCGCAACCGGATTCAACCGGTGCAGGCTGATCTGGGCGTCGGTGATGGTCGCCTCGGCGCCTCCGCGTGAGTAAGCAGCAGGTCCGGGATCGGCGCCCGCGCTTTTGGGCCCGACCTTGAGCGCCCCGGCGTCGTCCATCCACGCGATGCTGCCGCCGCCCGCGCCAATGACATGAATGTCGATCATCGGCGTCTTGAGCGGGTAATCGGCGAGCAGCCGGTTCGAGCTGAACAACGGCTTGCCGCGGTAGACGAGCGACACGTCGGTACTGGTGCCGCCGACGTCGAAAGTGACGAGGTTGGCGACGCCGGCGACGCGTCCGATTTCAGCCGCGCCGACCACGCCCGCGGCCGGACCCGACAGGCAGGTGCGCACCGGAAACGCGCGCACGGCGCGCATCGACATCAACCCGCCGTTGGAATGGATCGTGAACGGCTCGACCGCGATGCCGAGATTCTTCACGCGCGCGAAAAAACTTTCGAGGTAAGCTTCCATGCGCGGGCCGACCGCCGCGTTGAGCAGCGTCGTCGACCAGCGCTCGTACTCGCGAAACTCGGGAAGCACTTCGCTCGACACGCTCACATAAGCGTCAGGCATCAGGCGTTCGACCACGCGCCGCGCCGCCTGTTCATGCAGCGGATTGCGGTAAGAGTGCAGGAAACACACGGCGACCGATTTGACGCCCGCGCGCCTGAGTTTCACGGCCGCGGCCTCCACTTCGCGCTCGTCGAGCGCAACGAGCACATCGCCGCGCGAATTCACGCGTTCGCCGATTTCGATCCGGTGCTCGCGCGCGGCGAGCGGCGGCGGCTTGGTGACGCCGTAGTCGAACAGATGCGGACGCACCTGGCGGCCGATTTCGATCACGTCGCGAAAACCCCGGGTGGTGAGCATGCCCGTCACCGCGCCGCGCCGTTCGATCACGAGATTGGTCGCGACCGTCGTGCCGTGCCCGATGTGGCCGACTTCGCCCGCCGCGATGTCATGCATCCCGAGCAGATCGGCGATGCCCTGCTCGATCGCCTGCGACGGATCGCGCGGTGTGGAAGCCACCTTGTGAAAGCTGACCTGCCCGTCGCTCTCGCGCAACAGCGTGAAATCCGTGAACGTGCCGCCGACGTCGATTCCGATTCGATATGCCAAAGGTTTCCGCCGGTGTTAATTAAACATAACGTCTTAATAATGCCGCATATTGGGTAGGTCACGTTGCGAAGCTACGTGACTGTAGGGTGCGCT
>JACPTJ010000400.1 GCA_016192835.1 Betaproteobacteria bacterium | reverse complement strand
CTGAAAAGCCTTGCGTTCGGGCGCGCTGACCAGCACCTGGCCCTCCCACGCCTTGGGGTCGTGGACATCCCGATCTTCTGGCGCGATATTGTAATCGCCGGCCACCGCGAGTCGCGGGTTCTCGGCCAGCTCGCGCTTTAGCCACGCCGTGGCCGCAGCGAGCCAATCGAGTTTGTAGCGATACTTCTCGGAGTCGACGCTTTGACCGTTCGGCACGTAGAGGCAGATCACGCGCAATCCCCCGATCGTGGCGGCGAGCACGCGTTTCTGCGGATCGCTGTAGCCCGGGATTTCGGCCAGCGCCTCGCGTGCCGCATCGCGCGTGAGGATTGCGACGCCGTTATAGGTTTTCTGGCCGCTGCACAGAACCTCATAACCGCCGGCCTGTATTTCCGGCACCGGAAAGTTCGCGTCCTCGAGTTTGGTTTCCTGCAAACACAGGACGTCGGGCTGATGCAACTTCAGCCAGTCCAAAACCTGTGGCAGGCGGACCTTTAACGAGTTGACGTTCCAGGTCGCAAGCCGCATGCCATTACTTGCCGGCGCCTGGAGAGGTTGCCGTGGGTTTGGCGCCTGGTGCGGTCGCCGCGGGTTTGGCGCCGGGCCCGGCGGTGCTCGGGTATCCTGCCTGATCGAAGGCGGCGTCCCACTCCTCTGCGAGGTAGCCCTTGAGGGTGCGCCGCTCGCCGATCAACAGCAACGGGACTTCCATGCCGCCACCCGTGATTTTTCTGAAATGATCGGTTTCTTCCGGCTTTTGCGGGTTTTTTTCCGTAAACGGAATGCCGCGCCTGGCGAGGTGCGCGCGCGCGCTTTTGCAGGGATCGCCGCAATCGGTGATGTAAAGCGTCACCGGGAAATTCTTCATCGCCTGCTGCATGCTGTACGACGGCCCGCGGGTTTCGACCACGCTGGTTGCGAGGCGTTTTTGCGTTACGTTCTTGACGTTCGGCGGCGGCGGTTGCTGGGTGTATTGTTTGACACCCTTCTCATCGACCCATTCGTACACCTGCGCCGCGTGACCCAGGGTCACCAGCCCAAGCAGGATTACGATTGCCAACGATTTGACCGCGTGCTCCATTTCAAAATCCCTTGGTAGGGTGCGCTTGCGCACCGATTGCCGGATGGTGCGCAAGCGCACGCTGAAAACAACTCTAGCATAACGCGTGCCGCATCGGTGCGGATTACATAACTGCTCACGTAATCATCCCGTTGTGTTTCAACAGCGCGTCGATCTTCGGTTCGCGGCCGCGGAATGCGACGAATGATTCGAGTGCCGGACGGCTGCCGCCGACGGCGAGGATCTCATCGCGGAAGCGCCCGCCGGTCGCGGGGTCGAGCACGCCCCGCTCTTCGAACAGGCTGTAGACGTCGGCCGACAACACTTCCGCCCATTTGTAACCGTAATAGCCGGCCGCATAACCCCCCGCGAAGACATGCGAGAAGCTGTGGGCAAAACGGTTGAATGCGGGCGGAATTATTACCGCGACCTGGCGCCGCACCGCGGCGAGCAGGTCCGCCACCGATTGCGTGCCGGCCGGATCGAAATCGCAGTGCAGATGCATGTCGAATAGCGCGAACTCGAGCTGCCGCACGGTCTGCAGGCCGATCTGGAAGTTCTTCGCGGCGAGCATTTTGTCGAACAGTTCGCGTGGCAGCGCAGACTGTGTATCCACATGGCTGGTCATCGGCCGCAGCACGTCCCATTCCCAGCAGAAATTCTCCATGAACTGGCTCGGCAGTTCGACCGCGTCCCACTCGACGCCGTTGATGCCGGAGACGCCAAGCTGCTCGATGCGCGTCAATAAATGGTGCAGTCCGTGGCCGAATTCGTGGAACAGCGTGATCACTTCATCGTGAGTGAACAGCGCCGGCTTGCCGCCGACCGGCGCCGCGAAATTGCAGGTGAGGTACGCAACGGGTGTCTGGATGCCGTTCGCGACGCGGCGGCGCGTGATCGCGTCGTCCATCCACGCGCCACCGCGCTTCGACGGCCGCGCGTAGAGATCGAGGTAGAACTGGCCAAGGACGTTGCCGTTGCGCTCGCGGATGCTGAAGAAACGCACGTCGGGATGCCATCCATTCGCGACGTCGGCTTCGATCGTGAGGCCGTAGAGAGTTTCGATCAACCTGAACATGCCGGGCAGCACGCGGGTCTCGGGAAAATATTGTTTGACTTCCTGGTCGGAGAACGCATACCGCGCGATCCGCAGCTTTTCGGACGCGTAGGCGATATCCCACGCGGCAAGCTCGTGGAGCGCCAGCTCTGCGCGCGCGAATTGCTGAAGTTCCGCGAGGTCACGCTCGGCGAACGGTCTGGCCCTGGCGGCGAGTTCGTTCAGGAACTGCAATACCTGCTGCGGCGACTCGGCCATCTTGGGTTCGAGCGAGTATTCGGCGAAGTCGGCGAAGCCGAGCAACTGCGCGAGTTCGCGGCGCAGCGCAACGATCCCGGTAATCAGCGCGGTGTTATCCCACTCCTTGTTGCCGAATTCGGCGGCGCGCGTGGAATAGGCGCGATACATCAGTTCACGCAGGGCGCGGTCATCGGCGTATTGCATCACCGGCAGATAGGAAGGCGCGTGCAGCGTGAATTTCCAGCCCGGCTGGCCGTCCTGCTGCGCGGCTTCACGCGCCGTCTGCACGACGTCTGCGGGGATTCCCGCAAGCCCGGTTTCATCCGCGACGTAATGCGCAAATGCGTTGGTGGCATCGAGCAGATTATCGGAAAACCGCGACGACAACGCGGAAAGTTGCTCGCGGATCGCCAGAAAGCGCGCTTTCTTGTCGGCGGGAAGTTCAGCGCCGCCGAGCCTGAAATCGCGCAGTTCGTGCGCGACGATCGCACGCTGCGCGCGGCTGAGGCGCGCAAAATCCGGAGCGGCCTCGAGCCGCCTGAATTTCTCGAACAATCCCTGATGCTGGCCGAGCTCGGTGTAATACTGCGTGATTTTCGGCAGGTTGGCGTTATAGACCTCGCGCAGCTCGGGGCTGTTCATTACCGCGTTGAGATGGCCGACCTGGCCCCACGCGCGGTGGAGTTTTTCGTTGGCGTCCTCGAGCGGCGCGGCGAAGTTCTCCCAGCTTGGTGCGCGGGGGTCGGCGGCAAGCTGTCCGATCAGCGCGCGGTTCGCAGCCAGCAGCTCGTCAACGGCGGGCGTGACGTATTCAGGCTTGAACGCTTCAAAGCGCGGCAGCCCTGAAAAATCGAGCAAAGGATTCATGAGGCAGGATTGGGGATTCAGTTGACGGCGCTCAGTTGGACGCCGCAACCCGCGCAAGGTTCAGGCATCGAGCTCGAAAACAAACTGGCCTTCGACCAGCGTGTAGCGAACCCTGCCTTTGACTTCGATACCGATAAATGGCGTGTTCTTGCCCTGGCTTTTGAGCGCCTGCGCTTCGACCTTCCAGTAGCGCTCGGGATCGAATATGCAGATGTCGGCGCTTGCGCCCGGGGTCAGCCTGCCGGCGTTGATGCCGAGGACGCGCGCCGGGTCGGAAGTGATGCGCGCGAGGCCCTGAGCGAGCGGCAGGCGTGACTCTTCAGCCCATTTCAGCGCCAGCGGCAGCAGCAACTCGACGCCG
>JACPTJ010000399.1 GCA_016192835.1 Betaproteobacteria bacterium | reverse complement strand
TCAGCGATCGCGGCAAGCCGTTCAAATGCGGCGGCGATGATCGCGAGATCGATGACTACGCCGGCTTGCTCCGCCGCCAAATGCGGTGCGATCGGCGGTTCGAAACAATAGGGATTGACGAGCGCTAATGGCGCTTCGACGTTGCTTGCTGCGCGCAATAAAGCCACATCGTCATTGATCAAGCCCCGCGCACTGCGAACAGCGCCGGCAGCGACCGGCTTCATGCCGATTACCGATTTTCCCGCTGCGGCAAATCCGTGCAGGAGAGCGCAGCAGATCAGCGTTTTGCCAACGCCGGTGTCGGTTCCGGTGATGAAATAGCCCTTGCCACTCATACTTACCTATTTCGCCTTGATTGGAATGATCGGCCTGCCCTCGGCAGTGGTTCGTATTTGCGGCGCCCACGCGTGGCCGTAAATAACTTCGAAGGTCGCCGGCAGCCGTCCGTCGCGGCGCAAGGCTTCGTAATTGCGCTCGACCGCCGCGAGCGACGCGCGCGCGGTCATGCCCTGTCTGCGCCCCGCAGTCACGTTGTGCGCGCCGATCGCTTTCAGGTCATGCATCAACGCCCGCACATCATTGTAGGTCAGCGTCACATATTCCATGTCCATCACCGGATCGGCGAAGCCGCCGTGCACCAGCATATCGCCGAGATCGTGCATGTCGATGAAACGGTTGACGTGGGTGTAGCGGTCAGTTCCCTGGTAGGCGGCGCGCAACTCCTTCAGCGTGTCGGGACCGAAGGTGCTGAACATCAGCAACCCGCCGGGAGCGAGCACGCGCCGGAACTCGGCGATCGCGCACGGCGCATCGTTTACCCATTGCAGCGCGAGATTGGACCATACCATGCCGACTGCGGCCGCGCGCAGCGGCAGCCGCTCGATGTCGCCGCACACCGGCACTACGCCCCCCCCGAGCAGGCGCCGCCACCATGGCGCGCGCGCGCGCGCGCGCCGCACCATCGCGAGCGCAATGTCGAGTGCATACAGTGTCGCCTGCGGATAGCGCGCGCGCAGCGCCGTGACCACGTTGCCGGTGCCGCTGCCGGCGTCGAGGATCGCCGCCGGCGCGTGCCTGATGTACTCGAGCCGCGCGAGCATGCGCCGGCAGACCTCATGCTGCAGCACCGCCGCCGCATCGTAGCCGGCAGCGGCGTTCTCAAACGAGCGCCGCAGCAGGCGCTTGTCCAGCGCGTGCTCAGGGTTCACGGCAGAACTCCAGGATGCACCCCGCGATGCGCTGCGGCTGCGCGATGAACAGCGCATGCGCCGTTCCGGAAAACACTTCGAGTACCGCGTGAGGAAGCGCGCGCTGCAGATATTCGCCCGCCGCCAGCGGCACGAGCGTATCGCGCTCGCCGTGCAGTATCAGCGTCCGCTGTGTTATCCGTTCCAGTCTGTCGCGCAAATCAATTTGCCTGAGCAACCGCAATCCTGCGTCCAGCGCCGCCACATCCGGCTCGCCGCGCACGAGCAGGTGCTCGCGCAGCCGGCGCAGCACGACGCGCGGATGCGCGTCGCCCTGCGCCTGCAGCGCAGTAAAGCGCTGCAGCGTGGCGCGGAAATCGTGGGCCAGGCCGCGCGCGAAATCGTCCAGCACGGCGGCGTCGATGCCGCAGTCCCATCCCGCGCCCCGCACGAAGCGCGGCGTGGCTGCCAGCAACACCAGGCGCTCGATCTGGTCCGGCTTGCGCAGCGCCCAGTTAAGTGCCACTTGTCCGCCAAGCGCTGCTGCAAGCCGATCGGCCATTTCGTCCAGCGTGCAGGGCGCACACGCGCGGCTTGCGCCGTGGCCCGGCAAATCAACGCGATGCAGCCGAAAATGTTGCGCAAGCTCAGCGGCCAACTCGCCCCACACCGCGGCGTTCATTCCCCAGCCGTGTAGCAGCACGAGATCGGGCCCGCTGCCGTTGCTCTCGACATATAAACCCATTAAAGCTTCACCGCAAAGGACGCGAAGGACGCTAAGGAAACCAAAACATCAACCCTTGAGGGGATTAATACTCATGCCAATAGCTTATTGCCGCCACGGTTTAATCGTATTCGGAACCCGAAGTCCTTCGCGTCCTTTGCGTCCTTTGCGGTTCAAGAATTTTTCTCAACCTCAAGCAAAGCCTCGACAAGCTGCGCGACGTCCTGCTCGCGGTGCGCCGCCGACAACGAAATGCGCAGCCGCGCGCTTCCCGGCGGCACGGTCGGCGGCCGGATTGCCGGCACCAGCAACCCGCGCCGCGCGAGTTGCTCCGAGACGCGCACCGCCTCGTCGTTCGCGCCGATCACGAGCGGCTGGATCGCGGTATCGGACGGCAGCAGGCGCCAGCGCAGTCCGGCGACATCCCGCTTGAGCCGCGCGATGAGCTGCGCCAGAAGCTCGCGCCGCCAGGTTTCAGCCGCGATTATTTCGAGGCTCGCGAGCAGCGCGTGCGCGAGCAGCGGCGGCATCGCCGTGGTGTAGATGTAAGGGCGCGCGCGTTGCACCAGCATTTCAATCAAATCCGATTCGCCCGCCACGAATGCGCCGAACACGCCGGCCGCTTTGCCGAGCGTGGCCATGTAAACGATGCGTTCGGAGGCGATGCCGTAATGCTGCAGCACGCCGGCGCCGGTCGCCCCCAGCACGCCGAAGCCGTGCGCGTCGTCGAGCACGAGCCACGCGTCGTAGCGCTCGCACAGGCGCAGCAATGCCGGCACCGGCGCGATGTCGCCGTCCATGCTGAATACCGCGTCAGTCACCACCAGCTTGCGGCGCGCCGCGCTTGCGGCAAGCAGTTTTTCGAGCGCAGCAAGGTCCCCATGCGCATAGCGCTTGAAAGCGGCGCGCGACAACAGCACCGCGTCGTTGAGCGATGCGTGGTTGAGCTTGTCGGCGAACACCGCGTCCTCGCGCCCGGCGAGCGCGGTCACGATGCCGAGGTTCGCCATGTAGCCAGTCGAAAACAGCAGCGCGCGCGGCAAGCTCACGAATTGTGCGAGCGCAGCTTCGAGCGCGTGATGCGCGGTGGCATGGCCGAGGATCAGGTGGGAAGCGCCGGCGCCAACGCCGTAACGCGCTGCCCCCTCGCCCGCAGCTGCCGCCAGCCGCGCATCGCCCGCAAGCCCCAGGTAATCGTTGCTGCAGAACGTCAGGAACTGGCGGCCGTCGACCACTACCCGCGTACCTTGCGGACTTTCGAGCACGCGACGGTGGCGCTTGAGTCCGCGCGCCTCGAGCGTTGCGAGTTCAGTAACTAAACCGGTGAATGGCATGAGGTGCCGAGGGGCGCCAGACGCAATAGCCGTCGCACTCCGGGCCTAACGATCTTCCGCCTCTCGCGTCGTCGCCTCGCCCGCCATGGGATACAAACCAAGCCGGCCCATCAGCGCGCGGTCGTGTTCGGCCTCGGGATTGCCGGTAGTGAGCAGCTTGTCGCCGTAGAAAATTGAATTGGCGCCGGCGAAAAAACACAATGCCTGGATACCTTCGGGCATTTCGTGGCGGCCGGCCGACAGCCTCACCATCGCCTTCGGCATCGTGATGCGCGCGCAGGCGATGGTGCGCACGAACTCGAACGGATCGAGGCTCGCGCTGCCGTGCAGCGGCGTGCCCTCGACCTGCACCAGATTATTGATCGGCACGCTTTCGGGATACGGGTCGAGATTGGCGAGCTGCGCGACGAGTGCCGCGCGCATGCGGCGCGACTCACCCATGCCGACGATGCCGCCGCAGCAGACATGGATGCCGGCAGCACGCACTTCCTCCAGCGTGTCGAGACGGTCGTCCTGCGTCCGCGTGCTGACGATCTCGCCGTAGAACTCGGGCGCGGTATCGAGGTTGTGGTTGTAGTAATCGAGGCCGGCCGTCTTCAGTTGCGCGGCCTGGCCGGCTTTCAGCATGCCGAGCGTGGCGCAAGTTTCCATGCCGAGCGCACGCACCGCTTTCACCATGTCGATCACGCGCTCGAGATCGCGCTGCTTCGGCCCGCGCCACGCGGCCCCCATGCAAAACCGTGTCGCGCCTCGTTCCTTCGCGGCGCGTGCCGCGGCGAGCACCGCATCGACCGCGAGCATGTCCTCGTTGTCGACACCGGTGTGGTGGCGCGCGGCCTGCGGACAATAGCCGCAGTCTTCGGGACAGCCGCCGGTCTTGACCGAAAGCAGTGTCGATAACTGCACGGCGTTGGGGTCGAAATGCGCGCGGTGCGTGGTGTGCGCGCGATGTATCAGGTCGTTGAACGGCAACTCGAACAGCGCCGCCACCCGGGCGACGGTCCAGCGCGGATCGGCAGCGTTGTCAGCGTATACGCGGTCTTGGGCGTTGTGAGGAAGGGTATCCATAATTCGCGGGTGTTAGGTCCAATCGGGAAACAGCTTTCAGATCATGAGTTTCGCATCATCATCGATCGTCCGCCGGGTGTCAAACTGGCGCATGAGATTTTTGAACAACTGCCTTGTTTTTGGGCAGCACGTACTTCCCCAGCAATGCCTGTTGTGCGCCGCGCCGGCCATGGCGAAGGCGCTTTGCGATGCGTGCTACGCGCAGCTGCCGTGGCTCCCGGATGCGCGCTGCCCGCAATGCGCGCTGCCGACCGCCGACGGCGGCATTTGCGGCGCTTGCTTGAGCCGCCCGCCGCGCTTCGACCGGGTAAGCGCGGCGTTTGTTTACGCGTGGCCGCTTGCGCCTCTCATTCACCACTATAAGTACGCGGGCAACCTCGCGCTCGCGACGCTGCTGGCGCAGGCCCTGAGCGCGCGGCTGGCGGGGGACGCTGACCTCATCATCCCGATGCCGCTCGCACCGCAGCGGCTGCTGAGCCGCGGCTTCAACCAGGCGCTCGAGATCGCGCGCGTGGTGAGCCGCGCGACCGGCGTGCCGCTCGCGGCGAATGCATGCCGCCGCGTGCGCGACAGCGCGCCGCAGGCATCGCTGCCTTGGCGCGAGCGCGCGCAAAACATCCGGGGTGCGTTCGTGTGCGACGCCGACCTCCAGGGAAAGCGCGTCGCGGTAATCGACGACGTGATGACGACCGGCGCCACCCTCAATGAACTTGCGCGCAACCTGCGCCAAGGCGGCGCGCTCGAAGTTCAGGGTTGGATGGTGGCAAGAACGCTTTAACCGTATCCTGTATCTTGCAGGTTTGCGAGTCTCCGACATGTTCGAGATCGTGCTGTTTGAACCCGAAATTCCGCCGAACACCGGCAACATCATGCGCCTGTGCGCGAATTCGGGGTGCCGCCTGCATCTGGTGCGCCCGCTCGGGTTTTCACTTTCGGACAAGCAACTCGAGCGCGCCGGCATGGATTACCGCAGCGGGATCGATTACAGCTTGCACGACGACTGGGAGCACTGCCGGCAAATTCTCGCCACGCACCGCATCTACACGGTCACCACCAAGGGCCTGCAGCGCCACGATCAGGTCCGCTATCAGGCGGGCGACGTATTCGTATTCGGCCCCGAGACCCGGGGCCTGCCGCCGCAGGTGCGGTCGCAGTCGGCGGCACAACTCAGGCTGCCCATGCTGCCGGGCAGCCGCAGCCTCAACCTCGCGAACGCGGTCGCCATCGTGATCTACGAGGCGTGGCGGCAGCTCGATTTCGCCGGCGCCGCCTGATTCCAATTTGCAATGGAAACTCAAATAATTGCCGCAAGGGCGCGGATTCATCGCGCCGTCGGGGGCGGTTGCGTGCGTTGTTCGGCGGGTTCGGCGGGTTCGGCGAGTTCGGCGAGTTCGGCGAGTTCGGCGCGCTAAAGCTGCGCCCTACACCCGTGCCCTACACCCGCGCCCTTGCCGCAACACGAACCACGAGCAACGAACCACGTTTTGTCAGCGGTGCTCTGGCTTGGGATCGCGCTGCAACAGTTCCTGCACCGCCTCAAGCGCGGGAACGTTCCCGTCCAGTACACGGCACACCGCGCGCGTAATCGGCATTTCGACGCCGAGTTCGCGCGCCAGGCGGTCGGCCTCGCGCGCGGTGGGAACGCCCTCCGCAACGTGCCCGAGCGAGCGCAGCACTTCCGGCAGCGGGATATTGCGCGCGAGTTGCAGACCGACGTTGCGATTGCGCGACAGGTCGCCGGTACACGTCAGGATCAGATCGCCTGCGCCCGCCAGCCCCATGAACGTTGCAGGGCGTCCGCCGAGCTTGAGTCCGAGGCGCGTAATTTCGGCCAATCCGCGAGTGATCAGAGCGGCGCGCGCGTTGGTGCCGAGCCCGAGACCGTCGCTGATACCGGCGGCGATCGCCATCACGTTTTTCAACGCGCCCGCAACTTCAACGCCAATCACGTCGTCGCTCGAATAAATGCGCAGCGCGTTGCCGTGCAGCTCGCGTGCGACGCGCGCCGCGAATTCAGGATCGTGGCTCGCGAGTGTCAGCGCGGCCGGCAGGCCGCGCGCGATCTCAGTAGCGAAACTCGGCCCTGACAGCACCGCGCGCGGCAGTGCCGGCGGCAACTCGCTTGCCGCGATCTGATGCGGTAATTGCGCCGTTTCAGTTTCGAAGCCTTTGCACAGCCACACCAGCGGCGCCGTATTGCCGGCGGCGACGAGCCGCCGCAGCGTCGGGCGCAACCCGGCGGTGGTGGTTGCCACCAATATCACGTCGCAGGCTTCAAGCGCGGCCGCAAGCTCTGCGGTTACGGCAACCGCGTCCGGAATGGTGAATCCGGGCAGATAGCGCTGGTTGGTGCGCGTCGCGGCAATTTCGCCCGCTTGCTGCGCATCGCGCGCCCACAACACGAGGCTGTGACGCCGGGCAAGGCTGATGCTGATCGCTGTGCCCCACGCGCCGGCGCCGAGCACGGCGAGCTTCATACGCCCCAGACCTGGCTCAGTTTGACGTAGCCGCTCTGCCCGTCGCGGTGCGTCACGCGCGCCCAGCCGGTGCCAGTCAGCTCAACGAGATCGAGCAGCACACTTTGTTCGGCCTGGAATACGAGCGGCGCATGGTCGTTGGCCGCCTGACGTATGTCGGCCAGCGGCGTTTTCACCATCACCGTGCGGCGCTCGCTCAAGGCTCTCGATTCGATCCACGCCAGTTCACCGCCCGCGTCGCGGATCTTGATCCAGCCCTCGACGACCACGATCACTTCGACCGGATAGCTGCGCCCGATCACGTAGAGTTTTCTCGCCCTGGCTGACGGCGCATCGTAGAGCACCGCGGCATTCTCTCCTATCGAGCGGAAATCGGCGGCGCGGGTTTCCACCTGCACAAAAACGAGAAGTAGCGCGGCACCGCACGCCAGCCACGTCGCCATGGCAAGTTCAGTTCGGCTTGGCGCCCGGTTGCGGTTGCAGTTGCTGCATCTGCTGCATCTGCTGCTGGTAGATTCCCTCGAACGTCATCGGCGCCAGCACCACTGGTGTAAAGCCGGCGCGCGAGGTCACCGCGGAAATCGTCTCGCGCACGTACGGAAACAGCGTGTTCGGGCACGCAATACCGAGCAGCGGGCCGACGTCCTGCTGCGGCACGTTGCGGATCTGGAACACCCCGCCCTGTGCCGCTTCCACCAGAAACAGGGTCTTGTCCTTGATCTTGGCGGTGATGGTGACGGTCAGCACCACCTCGAACAGCCCGTCCTGCACTGCCCTTGCGCTGCTGCCGACGTTGACGTCGACGGTGGGTGCTTCGCGCTCGAGAAACACTTCCGGCGCATTCGGCACTTCGACCGACAGATCCTTCAGGTAGATTTTCTCGATGGCAAACGTCGGTTGCGGTGATTCGCTCATGGCAGTTCCTGGGAAGATTTATCGGGAGATCAGGCGCGCAACAGTGCATCCAGTCCGCCGGCCCGAGCGAGGGCGGCAAGATCGTCGTAACCACCGACATGGGTGTCGCCGATGTAGATCTGCGGCACGGTACGGCGCCCGGTGCGCGCCATCATCTCGCGGCGTTTCTCGGGCTCGAGATCGATCCGGATCTTGGTGATTTCAGTAACACCCTTCGAAGTGAGCAGGCGTTCCGCCAGCGTGCAGTAAGGGCAGGTGCCGCTCGCGTACATCATCACGGCGGCCATTTATTTTTCCACCGGCAGGCTCGCTTCCATCCAGCCGCCGATGCCGCCGCGCAGCGAGAAAACTTCGCCGAAGCCGTTTTTCCTGAGCAGCCCGCAAACGCCCGCCGAGCGCGCGCCGGACTGGCAGTTGATGACGATCGGGCGCGCTTTGAATTTCTCGATTTCGCGCAGGCGCCCATCCAGTTCCGGCAGCGGGATATTGCGCGCGTTCGGAATATGGCCGGCCGCGAACTCCGCCTTGTCGCGCACATCGAGCACCAGCGCGTCGCGGCGGTTGATCAGCTGCACCGCCTCGGTCGGGCCGACCTGCGGCGCGCTCGCGCCGAGCAGGCGGTTGACGAGCGGCCAGATCAGCATGCCGCCGGTCACGACGGCGGTGCCGAACAGCATCATGTGCCATGGGTTTTTCTGCAAGAAGGTCAGAAACGAGGGATCCAAAGCTGATTCCTGTGAGGGTAAATTCAAGTCAAAACCGCGGATTCCGGGCGAGCGGTGCAGGCGGGCAACTGTGCACCGGCGGGCGTAATGATAACTCACTCGTCAGTCGGTGATGCCGCAGAATACCTCGCGCATCATGCCCAGCAACACCAGCGTGCGCGAATCGCCGACGCGATAATAGACGCGGTTGGCGTCCTTGCGGGTGCGCAGCACGCCCTTGTCGCGCAGAATCGCGAGGTGCTGGGAAATGTTGCTTTGCGTAGTGCCAACGCTCTCGACGATGTCCTGCACGCTGACTTCCTGGTCGGCGAGCACGCACAGGATCTTGAGGCGCAACGGGTGCGACATCGCCTTCATCGCGCGCGCGGCCTGCTCGATATGCTCTTGCTTATCGATCAGAAACGCGCGCATGTCGACTTTTTTTGGCATCCCATCCCCGTTCAGAAAGCGTCCATCAACAAAATAGAATAAAATGATACAGCATTTCATGCCGCCATAGAAAGCATAGCAAATCATGAACGTAACGCCGGCGCTGCTGATCATACTCGACGGCTTCGGCTACCGTGAGGCGTGCGAACACAACGCGATCTGCCTGGCCCGCAAGCCGCACTGGAACGTCTGGTGGCGGACCTGCCCGCATACCACCATCGACGCCTCCGAGAAATGGGTCGGCCTGCCCACCGCGCAAATGGGCAATTCGGAAGTCGGCCACCTCAACATCGGGGCGGGTCGCGTGGTTTACCAGGATTACACGCGCATCGAAGCCGCGATTGATAACCGCGAGTTTTTCGCCAATCCGGTGCTGAATGAGGCCGCCGCCACCGCGCGCGCGAACCGTTCGGCACTGCACATCCTCGGACTGGTGTCTCCGGGCGGGGTACACAGCCACGAGCTGCAAATCGCCGCCATGGTCGAGCTGGCGGCCGCCGCCGGTGTCACGAATGTGTGCGTGCACGCGTTCCTCGACGGGCGCGACACGCCGCCCAGGAGCGCCGCCGCGTCGCTCGCGCTGCTGCTGCACAAATTCGCGCAGCTCAAAACCGGGCGCATTGCCTCCATCGTCGGACGCTACTATGCGATGGACCGCGACCAGCGCTGGGAACGCGTGCAGGCCGCTTACGACCTGCTCACGCAGGGCAAGGCGCTCTACCAGGCGAGCGATGCGCTGGCCGCGCTCGAGCAGGCCTATGCGCGCGGCGAAAGCGACGAGTTCGTGCAAGCGACCGCGATCGCGCCGGCCGCGCCGATGCGCGACGGCGATGCGGTGGTGTTCATGAATTTCCGCGCCGACCGCGCGCGCCAGATGGCGCACGCGCTGACCGATTCCGGTTTCAGCGGCTTTCAGCGCGCTTACGTTCCCGGGCTCGGTTACTGCTGCACCCTGACCCGCTACGGC
>JACPTJ010000514.1 GCA_016192835.1 Betaproteobacteria bacterium | reverse complement strand
TACCCGCGCGGTTTGACCCACGTTTCCGACCATGCCAGGCATGCGCTCGTCGACTGGCGATCTCCGCGCGTTTCCGCCCATGGCGCGTCCGGTGCGAAGCGACCATTGACCTCGATCTGCGCTGACCTCGCGGGAAAGAACGTGCTGTATACGCCTATCGGACGGTTGCCCATGCCGGGCGCCATGGTGAGCACGAAAGGCTCGATGCAGTCGTACCAGGTCAGCACGATGCGCTCGGTTCCGGCGATGACCGTTTCGACCGTCGTCGAGCGCGGGTCGCCGGCGCGGGAGAACTGCGCGGCGAGCACCGGCAGCAAGGTATCGGCGAACGCGGGGTAGAGCAGCGTCTCGATCGTGCGTTGGAGCCAGCGCGCCACGGCCACGTTGTCGCTGTAGACCTGCACGCGGTTCTCGATGATCGGCGATTGCAGGAACATGGCGTGACCTGAGCCCGCCGGGCACCACAGCACGCGCCAATGGCTTACGCGGGACGAATGCGTCTTGCCGCCATCCGCGCTGAGACGGATGAAGGAATTCTCGCCGGTCATGAGGACGTCGTTGGGGTCAATCGGCTGGGGCATGTTGCTCTCCCTTGTTGGTCGATGATGTATCACTTCTGAAAGCCGGGCCAGGTGCTAGTATTATGGCAGGCGGACGGCGTCACCGCCCCATAAAAAAGGAGGAGGTCCGGATGAGAAACGAAGCACGCGCACTGGCGGCGGTCGCCGCGATCTGGGCTCCGAGGGAGGCCCTGGATACTGTCCCCAGCAGCCCCGAGGAGTTGTCATGAGCATAACTGAAAACCCGAGACCGCCATTCCCGCCATTCGATGCTGATACTGCGGCCCAGAAAGTCCGCATGGCCGAGGACGCCTGGAATTCCCGCGATCCGGAACTGGTCTCGCTCGCTTACACTCCCGATAGCGTCTGGCGCAACCGCGCAGAGTTTTTGTCAGGACGCGAAGCCATCGTTCAGTTCCTCACCCGTAAGTGGGACAAGGAACTGGATTACCGGCTCATTAAAGAACTTTGGGCATTTCACGGCAACCGTATCGCGGTCCGCTTTGCCTACGAGTGGCATGATGACTCGGGCCATTGGTTTCGTTCCTACGGCAATGAAAACTGGGAGTTCGACGGGTACGGGTTTATGCGGCGACGCATTGCCAGCATCAACGACCTGCCGATTCAGGCGAGCGATAGGAAGTATCATTGGCCGCTGGGTCGTCGTCCCGACGATCACCCGACTCTTTCCGAACTCGGTTTGTGATGCCAGCCAACCCGATTGCTGGGGCGCATGAATAATCGCCGCGAATTGCTTGTTGCGCTGCAATTCAATCAACCTTGACGCTGCGATAGGGGCTCGCGCTTTAATCAACCATCGCGATCGAGCACCTTCTGTATCGCCTCCGCCGGAACCTTGATTTCCACGCCCGCGCGTTCTTTCTGCAGCATCAGGAACGAGCGCGAATCCAGATGGCCCCAGCCGCGGTTGAGCGCTTCGGTCATTTCCGCGTGGGTGAGCGCGGCAATCCTCATCGGCACGCCGATTTCGCGCGCGAGCTCGGTCGCCAGCGTGACGTCCTTGTGCGCGAGTTTGAGCGCGAAATCGGGCGGATCGAACCGGTGCTGCATGAATTGATTGCCCATGCGGTCAAATGTCCGCTGGCGTCCCAGCGAGCACTGCCGGATGGCGGCCCATAACTCCACCGGATCGACACCCGCCTTTACCCCCATCGTCATCAGCTCCGCAATCGCGGCCTGCACCGCGTAGCCCGCGCAGTTGTGCACGAGCTTCGCCACGGTGCCCGCGCCGCTGGCCCCGATGTAGAAAACCTGGTCGCCGATGGCATCGAGCACCTTGCGGTACTTGTCGAACACCGCGCGGTCGCCACCGACCAGCAGCGCCATCTTGCCCGACTTCGCGCCTTTGGGCCCGCCGCTCACCGGCGCATCCAGCATGGGCAAGTTCTTCTTCGCGAATTCAGCGTGCAGCGCGCGCACTACGGTCACCGAGTTGGTGGAAAGATCGAACCACACCGAGCCCGGTTTCATTGTGTTCAGGAGTCCGTCCGGACGCAGCGCCACGTCCTGCACTTCTTTCGGGCCGGGCAGGGATGTCATGATGACTTCGGATTCCTGCGCGATCTGCTTCACGCTGTCCGCCCATTTCGCACCGGCGGCGAGATGCCGGTCCGCGAGCTCGCGCTTCAGATCGTTGACCGTGACGTCAAAGCCCGCTTTGCACAAATTGAAGGCCATGTGGCCGCCCATGGTGCCGATGCCGATAAAGCCGATTTTCATGATGAGTTGCCTTTCCAAAAATAACCGCCACGACCGCACCGGTGCCGGACCGTACAGCCCGCCGATCAGCAGCACGGAAGATGTCTACCTCGGGAAGCGCGTCGAGATCTGAAATTTACCCGTCGGCGTTGATCCGCGTGATCAGCTTGCGCAGCGTGGCTTCGGCCAGGTCGTTGGCTATCTGGCAGGTTCCTGCGGCAACGTGTCCGCCGCCGCCGTATTCCAGCATCAGCTCACCGACGTTCGTCTTGCTGCTGCGGTCAAGGATGGACTTGCCGATGGCGAGCACGGTGTTCTGCTTCTGCACGCCCCAAATCACGTGGATCGAGATGTTGGCCAGGGGGAACAGCGCGTAGATCAGGAAGCGGTTCGCGGCCCAGATCGTGTCTTCCTTGCGCAGGTCCAGCACGACGAGGTTGCCGTGCACGGTGGCGCAGCGCTGGATCTGCGCCCTCGCACGTTCAGTATGCTCGACGTAAACCTTGACCCGCTCCTGCACATCGGGGAGCGCAAGGATCTGGCCGATGTCGTGGTCGCGGCAGTACTTGATCAGGTCCATCATCAGCGCGTAGTTGCTGATGCGGAAGTCGTGGAAGCGCCCCAGGCCGGTGCGCGCGTCCATCAGGTAGTTCAGCAGCACCCAGCCGCCCGGGTTGAGGATCTCTTCGCGGGAGAACTGCGCCGAGTCGGCCTTGTCGACGGCCAGCATTATTTCGTCGGTGATGCGCGGAAAAGCCGCCTTCGCCCCGTAGTGGTTGTAGACTACGCGCGCCGCCGAGGGCGCCTCGGCGTCGATGATGTGGTTACTGCGCTTGCCCGTGTTGCGGAGGGTCTCTGAAAGGTGATGGTCGAACGCAAGGTGCACGCCGGGCGCATAGGGCAAGTTAGTCGTGATGTCGCGATCGCTCACGTCGATCTTTCCGTCCTGCACGTCTTTGGGGTGCACGAACTTGATCTCGTCGATCAGGTTCATTTCGTTGAGCAACACGGCGCAGACCAGGCCGTCGAAATCGCTGCGAGTGATGAGGCGATACTTTTGCGTGGTCATAAATTACATCCTTCGAAAGTTCCAGGGTTTGGCGCGGAGGCAAGCGCGGCGGCAACAGCCGCAGTGCTGCAGGCACACCTCAAAGTTTACAGCGCCCGACGCCAGAACTGAAGGGATTATGCGGCCTGGTCGGCGCTGTCGAGATGGCCGCCGCGCCCAAGCCAGTGCGGCGTCGCAACATGGAATACACTGGGGAGGTGCTAAACTGTAGCGTCTCATACGGTCAAGGCACGCGCGAAAGAATAGGCACAAATATTGATGCTAACGCGACGGAGGTTATGCCGCGGGTCAACAGTGCGCTGGTCAAGGCAGAAGCCGCGGAATAGCGGTCAATCGATAGAGGGAAGATCACCATGTATGACGGACCGATCGTCGATAGCCACCACCATTTGTGGGAGTGGCGGAACTATCCGTGGCTGGTCGCACCGATAACGCCGAAGATGTATGGCAGCAACTATCAGCCTTTGCGGCAGGATTATCTGGTCGGGGATTTGCTGGCGGATTTCGGCGGCAACAATGTCGTCAAATCGGTCCATGTACAGGCCAATTACGACCCCTCGGACCCTGTCGCCGAAACCCACTGGCTGCAAACGCAGGCCGACCGCACGGGTTTTCCGCACGCCATCATCGGCCATGCCGTGATGACCGACCCGAACGTCGAGGAAATTCTCCAGGGACACCGGCAGTACGCGAACACGCGCGGCGTGCGTCATCAACTGCATTTCTGGAAAGGCGACCCGCTGCGCTGCCGCACCGACCGTCCCGATCTGTGCATCACGGATGAATTCCAGCGCGGCATCGAACTGCTGAAAAAATACGATCTCAGCTTCGAATTGCAGGGCTTCTCGCACCAGTTCGAATATTTTGCCGAGTTGATTCGCAACCACCCGGACACCGCTTTCTGCCTCGTGCATGCTGGTATGCTGACGGCGGATGACGACGCAACCGTCAACGCCTGGAAGGAGGGCCTCGAACATCTCCACCCCCTGCCCAATTTGTGGATCAAGTGCTCGGGTCTGAATTTCTTCACGGCAAAGTGCGACGAGAACCACATGCGCATTACGCTCGACCATCTGCTGGACCGGTTCGGCGCCGGCCGCTGCTACTTCGGCAGCAACTTCCCGCTGGAGAAATTGTGGGCGAGCTATGACGATCTCGTCGCCACCACCAAGCGGATCCTCGAAGGCCGGCCGGACGCCGAGCAGCGCAAATATTTCCACGACACGGCGACGTCGTTCTACCGGATCTGACCGGAAATATGACAATGCCCGATTATCTTGCACGGCTACGGGTTCACGGTCTGGTGGGGATGAGCAATGGTGTAATTATGAATCGAACCGGGATCGCCATCGCGGCAATCATACTGTTGTCATCGGTGTCGAACGGATGGAGCCAGACTGCGCCTTATCCCGTCAAGTTGATTCGTATCGTCAATCCGGTGGCGCCAGGCGGCAATCAGGATATCATGGCGCGCGCCATCGCCGACCAGATGACGCGCGGGTTCGGCCAGCCGGTCGTGGTCGAGAGCCGTCCCGGGTCGAGCGCGACCGTGGGCACCCGATTCGTCAAGAGTGCGCCGCCCGACGGCTATACGTTGCTGGCGATATCGAATACTTTCGCACGGGTTCCGGCGGTCAGGGTGGATGCCGGCTACGACCCGCTCAAAGACTTCGCCGCCATCTCGCAGACCAGTGACGTCCCGCTGGTGCTCGTGGTCAATTTCGGTGTAGGGTGCGCTTGCGCACCGATTGCCGGATGGTGCGCAAGCGCACCCTACATCAATTGCAATTCCCCGTGGCTTGCCACGGGGATAGGCGCAGGGCACGCGGAGCAACTTTATTTTTTTGGGGCTGCCGAAAATACTAAACGTCGCCGAGCATCGCCAACTGCGGCAACCGCGCCGGCCGCTGCGCGCGCTGCGCGAGACCCCGGTGTCGGCGCTGTTCGACGGCGGCAACAACAACGGCATGGTGGCGATGTACCGCGCGACGCAAGTCGCGATCACGAAGGCGCGCGAGCATGGCTTCTCGGTCGTCGGGGTGAACAATTCCTGGGTGAGCGGCCGCAGCGCGCACTACGTCGAAATGGTTGCCCGCGCGGACCTGATTGGTATCCACAGCGTGAGCAGCAGGATCCATGTGGCAGCGCCCGGCTCCAGCGGTCCCGCGACCGGCACTAATCCGATTGCGTTTGCTTTTCCGACCTTGCATGAGCCGTTCGTCATCGATCTGGGTGCCGCGGCATTCATGGGCACGGACCTGATTTTCCAGGAGCGCCGCAGCGCGGTATTGCCCGAGGGCGTCGCGATCGATGTGCAGGGCCGGCCTACGCGCGACCCGGCGCAAGTGCACGCGATTCTGCCTTTCGGCGGTTACAAGGGATTTGCCCTCGCATTGGCGATGCAGGCGCTCGGCGTGCTGGCGGGCTCGGGGCTCGGCGACGACAAGACCTATGGCTACCTGATCATGGCGATCAAACCGGACCTGCTGCTCCCGCTCGACGATTTCCGGCACGACATGAGCGAGATGCTCGCACGCGTCAAGGCGACGCCGCGCCAGCCGGGTGTCGAGGAGATCCGCATGCCGTCGGAGCGTGCATTTCGCGAACGTGCCCGCAGCCTGCGGGAAGGCATCGAGATCGACCGCAAGATATACGACGCGCTGTTGGCATTGCCAAAGGGAAAATTACCCGAACTCGGCTAAGAGAGACTGAAATGGGCTTGGTGAGCTACAAAAGCCGGGAGTGCAATCACTCGGGCTTGATGCCCGCCTCCACGAGGAACTTGCCCCATCTCACGTACTCGGTTTCGATGAACGCCGTGAACTGCTCAGGCGCGGTGCTGCTCTGCAGCTCGACGCCCTGGTTCGCAAAGCGCTTGCGTATGTCCGGCGTCTGCACGAACTTCACGATTTCGGCGTGAACGCGGGCGAGGATCTTCGGCGGCGTGCCGGCAGGCGCCATCATCCCGTTGAATATGCTCGTCTGAAAACCCGGCACCGTTTCGCTGATCGCCGGCACGTCGGGAAGGAGCGCAGTGCGAGCCGGACTCGTCACGCCAAGGGCGCGGAGCTTGCCTCCCCTCACGTGCGGGAGCGAGGTGCTGAGGTTGTCGAACTTCACCGGCACCTGTCCGCCCAGCAGATCGATGATCGCCGGACCGTCGCCGTTGTAGGGGATGCGCGTGATGCGCACGCCGGCCAGCCGATTGAAGAGCTCCAGTGCCAGATGCGATCCCGAACCATTACCTGAGGAGCCGGCATTCAGCTCGCTCGGGCGCGCCTTCGCGAGCGCGATGAGGTCCCTTACGCTTTTCACCGGCAGCGAGGGATGCACGACCAGCATCTGCGGAAGCGTTGCGATGAGGCTCACGCCCGCGAAATCCCGCACCGGATCGAAGGGGGGATTGCGCATCATCCTCGGTGCGATCACGCCGCTCTGCGCGATCATGACGAGTGTATAGCCGTCCGGCGCGGAGCGGGCGACACTTGCAAGCCCGATCGTGCTGTTCCCGCCTGGCCGATTCTCGACAATCATCTGCTGTCCGAGGCCCGCACTCGCCTTTTCAGCGACCGACCGCGCGATCAGATCCAGGTTCCCTCCGGGCTGGACAGACACGATGAGTCGGATCGGTTTCGTCGGATAAGCCTGCGCCTGTGCATCAGGAATGACGCCGCCCAAAGCAGTGCCCAGAGCGCCGGTTGCCACTACTAATTTTGCGAGCTGTTTCATACCTCCTCCGACATTAAGTGAGCTACATGAGCGCGGCGCCGGGCCTCGCTTTCGCCGGGAAGGTAGGCCTGGAACCACGCCGTGCGTCCCACCGCCGCAGCGTCTTCGAGGCGCGTCAGCGAACCGCCGCTCATGAGCATCGGAATGTTGGCTTCCGCCGCGGCGCGGGCGAGCACGAGATCGCCCTCATACGCCGCCATCGAGGTT
>JACPTJ010000513.1 GCA_016192835.1 Betaproteobacteria bacterium | reverse complement strand
TGCGGCCATACGCCGAGGCCGTCGATGCAATGGATTTCGCGCTTTTTCGCGAGATAGACGATCAACGGAGCGACACCGCCGAAGTTGACTTTGTCGGTTTGCAGCACGCCGACCGCGATTCCGGCCGCGACCCCCGCATCGACCGCGTTGCCGCCGGCTTCGAGGATCTCGAACCCGGCGTGCGCTGCCAGATAATGCCCCGCAGCGATCACGTGCCGCGTTCCCATGATGGTCGGACGGTTGGCAGTAGCGATTTTTTTCAGCATCGGCGCCTCAAGATTCATCTTTACCCAACGTTTTTCTCGAGCATGTCTGGCATCCTCGTTAAGGTATCACGGCTTGGAAGACGGTTAATGCCGTTCATTTCGCACCGCCCCCGAGCACGCGCCCGGTATGCTCGCCGAGGCGCGGCGGCGCGCCATACTCGGTTCGATGACCTGAGCTCCTGATCGGATTGCCGACCGCGCGCGTATCCGTGCCATTCAGCCGCACCACCATCCCGCGTGATGTTGCGAGCTCGCTCGCCAGCGCGTGATCGAGGGTCGCCACGGCTTCCGCGACAATGCCGCGCGGCGCCAGCCGCGCCACCCAGTTGGCAGCGGTGTTGGTTTTCAGCAGAGCGGTCAGCGCATCGATCACCACCGCACGGTTTTCGCGACGGCCCTCGATGGTGGCGAAGCGCGCATCGCTCAGCCACTCCTGCATGCCGGCTTCCTCGCAGAAGGACTTCCAGAAATCGTCGTGGGTGATGAACAGCATCAGCCAGCCGTCGCGAGTCGGGAACACCTGTGCCGGCACGATAAAAGGGTGCGCCGAGTGCGCGTAGCGCTGCGGCCGCGCACCGGCGTTGAGCCACGCCGCGGCAACATAGTTGAGTTGCGAGAGCATTACGTCATACATCGCCACATCGATCTGGCCGCCCTTGCCTTCGGCGAGCTTTGCCGCGAGCCCGAGCGCGGCCATGATGCCCGCCGAGTTGTCGACCGCCGAATACCCCGCCTTGGCCGGAGCAGAGCCGGGTTCTCCGGTCATTTCCATGATGCCGGTCACGGCCTGAATCACGTAATCGTAGGCGGGGCGCTCGGCGTACGGCCCCTCGAGCCCGTAGCCGGTAAGCGCGACACACACGAGCTTCGGGTTGCAGGCCTTGAGATCGTCGTAGGTCAGCCCGAGTTTCCTGATCGCGCGCGGCCGCAGATTGGTGATCAGTCCGTGCGCGCTCGCCACCAGCCGCTGAAATGCATCCCTGCCCGCGGCATCGGCAAGATCGAGCGTCACGCTCAACTTGCTGCGATTGAGGCTCGCAAAGTAAACGCTGTGCTCGCCGACGAGGTGCTGGCCGAGGCGCCGCGCAATGTCGCCATCGTCGGTCTCGATCTTGATCACCTCGGCGCCGAGGTCGGCGAGCAGCATGCCGCAATACGGACCGGCCAGCATGTGGCCGACCTCCAGAATGCGGAAGCCGCTCAGGGGCCCGCTCATGCCGGCCGAACCGCGAGCGCGTCTGCCACCGACGCAACCACCGCGTCGAGCTGCATCGCGCTGGTATAGATGCCGCACACGCCGAGCCCGCGCAGGTAGTCGAAATCCTCCCCCGGAATCGTGCCTCCGACGAATACTTTGATCTCGCCGGCCCCCGCCTCGCGCAGGCAAGCGATGGTCTGCGCGACGAGCTCGCGGTGGCTGCCGGAGAGCACGCTCAAGCCCACCGCGTCGACGTCTTCCTCGGCCGCGACACGCGCGATGTACTCGGGGCTCTTGCGCAATCCCGTGTAAATCACCTCGGCGCCGGCGTCGCGCAACGCCAGCGCGATCACCTTGGCGCCGACATCATGGCCATCGAGGCCGGGCTTGGCGATCAGGATGCGCTTGCGGTACAGGACGGGTATCTGCAGGGTCGCAGTCATAACCGCACCGGCTCCTGGAATTCGCCCCATTGCGACTTGAGGCGCTGCACCATCTCGCCCACCGTGGCGTAGGCGTGGCAGCAATCGACGAGATAGGGCATCAGGTTTTCGCCGTCCCCCGCCGCGGCCTGCTGCAGCCGCCTCAGAGCGCGCTCGACCGCGGCCGGATTGCGGCGCGTCTTGACGGCTTCATAGCGCTCGATCACGCGTTGGGACGCCTGCGGATCGAGCCGGAACACTTCACCAAACTCATCGCTCTGGTCGGCGCGGCGGAACGCATTCTGGCCGACCACCGGCGTGTCGCCGCTGTCGATCTTCATCTTGCGCTCGCGCGCGCGCACCGCGATCCGCATCTGCAGCCAGCCGTTCTCGATCGCCTTGATCACGCCGCCGTAGTCGTCGATCTCCTTCATGACGTCGAGAATCGCCTGTTCCATGCGGCCGGTGTGCTGCTCGATGAAATAGCTGCCGCCGAGCGGATCGACCGTCTTGGCGATCCCGCTTTCGTAGGCGATGATCTGCTGCGTGCGCAACGCGAGCTCGGCCGAAAACTCGGTCGGGATCTGGAACGGCTCGTCATACGCGCAAGTGAAGATCGATTGCGCGCCGCCCAGCACCGCCGCCATGGTCTCGATCGTCACGCGCATGATGTTGTTGTAGGGCTGCGCCGCGACGAGCGACGAGCCGCCGCACACCACGCCGAAGCGGAAATGCTGGGCCTTTGCGTCCTGCACCCCGTGGCGCTCGCGCATCAGCCGCGCCCAGATGCGGCGCGCGGCGCGAAACTTGCACACCTCGTCGAAGAAATCCATGTGCACGTAAAAAAAGAACGACAGGCGCTTGCCGAATTTTTCGACATCGCCGCCGCGCCGCCCCAGCTCATCAACATAGGCCAGCCCGTTGGCAAGCGTGTAGCCCATCTCCTCGGCCGGTGTCGCGCCGGCATCGTGCACGTGCGCGCCGGCAATGCTGATCGGGTTGAAACGCGGGGTCACATCATTGGAATACAGGATGCTGTCGGCGATGAGACGCAGCGACGGTTTGACCGGGAAGATCCAGGTGCCGCGCGCGACGTACTCTTTGAGGATGTCGTTCTGGATCGTGCCGGTGAGCTTCTCGCGCGGCACGCCGTGCTTGTCGGCGACCGCCAGATACATTGCGTAGATGATCGCGGCAGTGCCGTTGATCGTGAACGACGTGGAAATGCGCGTGAGGTCGATTCCCTCGAACAGCACCTCGGCGTCTTCGAGCGTAGACAGCGACACACCCACCTTGCCGACTTCGGACCGCGCCATCGGCTCGATCGGGTCGTAGCCGCATTGTGTCGGCAGATCGAGCGCCACCGAGAGCCCGGTCTGTCCCTGCGCGAGCAGGAAGCGGTAGCGCTGGTTCGATTCCTCGGCGGTGCCGAATCCCGAGTACTGGCGGAAGGTCCACAGCCGGCCGGCATAACCGTCCGGGAATATGCCCCGCGTGAACGGG